>JASHUW010000181.1 GCA_030039815.1 Alphaproteobacteria bacterium | reverse complement strand
CGCATCCCCGCGCATCGCATCGTCGGCCATTCCGACATCGCGCCGACCCGCAAGACCGATCCCGGCGAATTGTTCGACTGGCGCCGCCTGGCGCGCGCCGGCATCGGGTTGTGGCCCGAGCCAGCCGAAGAGCTGCGGCGGCGGCGCGGTCGCGGGGTCGGCATCGTCGAGCGAGCCGCCGCGCTCAGCGATCTGGCGCGCATCGGCTATCAGGTCGAGCCGGGCAACGTGACCCCCGCGCTCGTCGCGTTTCAGCGCCGCTTTCGGCCCGAACGCTGGGACGGCCGGCTCGACGGCGAAACCGCCGGGCGCCTGAGCGAGGTGCGCCAGGTCGTCGAGGCTGCGCAAGCCGCCGAGGAAGCCGCGCGGCGCGACCGGTTCCGGGGATATCGTCGCGTGAATTGAAACCGACAGCGGTTAATTCATCCGTCCCGGCGCCGGTCGCCGCGGGCCGGTCGGGCGGCGGGCGACGAGCTGCCCGGCCTGGTGGTGCGCCAGGCGCCAGGCGCCGTCCTCGCGCACGAACCAGTTGCTGGCGATCAGCGTACCGCCGTCCAGCTCCTCCTCGCACACCACCAGCGCGGTCTCGCCATAAAGGAACACGCGCTCGTCGTAGCAGGCGATGCGCGGCGATTCGGGGTTGGAGAGGATGTTCCGCCAGCTTTCCATGACCGCCGCGCGGTCGGCGAGTGGCGGCCAGCCGGGATGCACGCACGCCACCGGCGCCCGGCGCGCCCACAGCGCTTCCATCGCTTCAATATTCCGGGTCGTGAACGCCTGGTAGAACTGGAGATTGGCGGCAAGAACCGCGTCGCTGTCGTTCATCGTCGCTCTCCGGAAACGGCGCCAAATCCTACCGTTGACGCCTACAGGAAGCGCACAAAATGTGACGGATTAGTGAAATTCATGATCAAGCCATCGAACTTCCGCCTAAAATTTAATCAAATTAAGATGCATAAATGGGCATGCATAAGAAATAAGCACAACTGCTCAGGTTCACGTTAGCGTGAGGCCTATTGGCCTCGATCTTGCTCCACCCCGATGCGACGCGGCCCCCGCCGTGCCAATCCGACATACAGGGGAGAGCTCTATGTCATCCGAGGGATTTGTCATTGATCGCCGCCGGCTCGCGCAGCTCGGCGCGGGCGTCGCCGTCACCGCCGGGCTGGGGGCGCTTCCCAACATCATTCCCGAGGCCAAGGCCGCCGATGCGCCGGCCGCGGGCGAGCCGATCAAGGTCGGCATCCTGCATTCGCTCTCCGGCACGATGGCGATCAGCGAGTCGCCGCTGAAGGATGTCATGCTGATGCTGATCGCCCAGCAGAACGCCAAGGGGGGCGTGCTGGGCCGCAAGCTCGAGCCGGTGGTGGTCGACCCCGCC
This sequence comes from Alphaproteobacteria bacterium, assembly GCA_030039815.1. Classification (GTDB taxonomy): domain Bacteria; phylum Pseudomonadota; class Alphaproteobacteria; order ATCC43930; family CGMCC-115725; genus DATARH01. The sequence goes on along the minus strand of JASHUW010000181.1, from coordinate 7,138 downwards.
TCCAACTGGCCGCTCTTCGCGGAAAAAGCCAAGCAGCTTCTGTCGGTTGACAAGGTGGCGGCGGTATTCGGCTGCTGGACCTCGGTGTCGCGCAAATCGGTGCTGCCGGTGTTCGAGCAGCTGAACGGCATCCTGCTCTACCCCGTCCAGTACGAGGGCCAGGAATGCAGCCGCAATGTCTTCTACACCGGCGCCGCACCGAACCAGCAGGCGATCCCAGCGGTCGACTACCTGATGAACCAAGTCAACGTGAAACGCTGGGTGCTGGAAGGCACGGACTACGTCTATCCGCGCACCACCAACAAGATCCTCGAAGCCTATCTGAAGGCGAAGGGCGTCGCGCCGCCCGACATGATGATCAACTACACCCCGTTCGGCTATTCCGACTGGCAGGCGGAAGTCGCCAAGATCAAGGCGTTCGGCTCGGCCGGCAAGAAGACCGCGGTGGTGTCGACCATCAACGGTGACGCCAACGTGCCGTTCTACAAGGAGCTCGGCAACCAGGGCATCAAGGCGACCGACATCCCGGTCGTGGCGTTCAGCGTCGGCGAGCAGGAGCTGGCCGGCATCGACACCAAGCCGCTGGTCGGCCATCTCGCGGCGTGGAACTATTTCCAGAGCGTCGACACGCCGCTCAACAAGGAGGTCGTCGCCGCCTTCAAGAAAGCGGTGAACGACGACAAGCGCGTGTTCAATGATCCGATGGAAGCCCACTACATCGGCTTCAACATGTGGGTGAAGGCGGTCGAGAAGGCCGGCACCACCGACCACGACGCGGTAATCGACGCGATGGTCGGCGTCTCCTACCCGAACCTCTCGGGCGATTACGCGACGATGATGCCGAACCACCATTTGACCAAACCGGTGCTGATCGGCGAAGTGCAGGCCGACGGCATGTTCAACGTGGTTTGGCAGACCGGCGGCCTGGTCGTCGCCCAGCCATGGTCGCCCTATCTCGACGAAAGCAAGAACCTGATCGGCGACTGGCTGCCGCCAATGTCGTGCGGCAGCTACGACGTCGTCGCCGGAAAGTGCCTCGGCGGCGGGCCGAAAAAGGCCTAGGGGCATGGTCCTGGCGCCGCGGGAGGGTCGCGGTCGCGCCCTCCCGCGCGGTTCTTTTGTCGCGGCGCTGCTGTTCCTGCTGACGGCGCTCTGCGGCGCGGCGCGCGCCGACGAAGCGACAAAGCCGGACCCGTTCGCCGACATTGCCACGACCACCGCGGATATCGAGGCACGCGGCGTGCTGGCGCTCGCGGTGTCGGGCAGCCCGCGCGCCGCGCCAGTCATCGCCGCGCTGCGCGACGGCAAGCTGTTCGCATGGAAATGGCCGCGGCCCGACACGCCGCTCTTCATCAAGACCGACAGCGGCTATGTCGACGCCCGCACCGGCGACACGGTCGACGCGCCGGCGCCGGTCAACCTGCGCAAGGTCATCGTCAGCGACGCCGTGCGCGGCGCGATCGAGACCGCGGAAGGCGCGCTCGACCTGTTTTCGCAAGACCCGGCGGCGCGGCGCAAATCCGCCGAGGCGCTCTACCAATCGGCCGATCCCGGCGCGCTGGCGCTGATCGACAAGGCGCTCGCCGAGGAGACGGACCCCGCCGTCACCCGCGTGCTGCGCGAGGCGCGGGCGGCCTCGCTCCTGAAATCAGACAGCGGCTCGGAGGCCGACCGCTTGGCCGCGGTGAAAGAGTTGGCCGCGCGCGCCGATCTGCAGACGCGCAACCTCCTCGCTTCGCTGCAGGGCCAACCGCCCACAGTTGCCTCGGCGGTCAGCTCCGCGATCAACGATATCGACCACACGCTGCAGCTCTGGGGACTCGCCGAGAACGTCTATTACGGGATCAGCCTCGGCGCGGTGCTGCTGCTCGCCGCCACCGGCCTCGCGATCACCTTTGGGGTCATGGGCGTCATCAACATGGCGCATGGCGAGATCGTCATGGTCGGCGCCTATACGACCTTTGTGGTGCAACGGCTTATCGCCGCGTTCGCGCCGGCGCTCGACCAGTTCGGCCTGTTGTTCGCCATCCCGGCGGCGTTTCTCGTCGCCGGCCTGCTCGGCGTGCTGATCGAGCGCACGCTGATCCGGTTTCTCTATGGCCGGCCGCTCGAGACGCTGCTCGCCACCTGGGGGCTGAGCCTCATCCTGCAGCAGGCGGTGCGCAGCATTTTCGGGCCCACGAACCAGGACGTCTCGTCGCCGCCGTGGATGAGCGGCGCGCTGCAGCTCGGCGGGCTGACGCTGACGGTCAACCGGCTGTGGATCATCCTCTTCGCGCTCTTGGTGCTCGGCGCGCTGATGGCGGCGCTGCGCTGGGGCGGGCTTGGCCGCAGCATCCGCGCGGTGACGCAGAACCGGCGCATGGCGGCGGCGATGGGCATTCGCACGCCGGTGATCGATGCGCTGACCTTCGGCCTCGGCTCGGGCATCGCGGGAATTGCCGGCGTCGCGCTGTCGCAGATCGACAATGTCAGCCCCAATCTCGGCCAGAACTACATCATCGACAGCTTCATCGTCGTGGTCGTGGGCGGCGTCGGCAATCTGTGGGGAACGCTGCTCGGCGCGATGATCCTCGGCATTGTCGACAAGTTCGTCGAGCCCTTCGCCGGCGCGGTGCTCGCGAAGATCCTGGTGCTCATCTTCCTCATCCTGTTCATCCAGCGCCGACCGCGCGGGCTGTTCCCGCTCAAGGGCCGGGTTGCCGAGGCGTAGTTGTTGATGTTCCGCGACAAGCTCACGACGATCACCCTTGGCTGCATCCTCGGCGGGGCGCTGCTGCTGGCGGCGCTCAACCTGCTGACGCCGGGGGCGAGCGCGGCGCATGTGCCGGGCTTCGTGATATCGCTGGTCGGCAAGTACCTGTGCTACGCGATCCTCGCCCTGGCGATCGACCTTGTGTGGGGGTATGCCGGCATCCTGACCCTGGGCCACGGCGCGTTCTTCGCGCTCGGCGGGTACTGCATGGGCATGTACCTGATGCGCGAGATCGGCGCGCGTGGCGTCTATGCCAACCCGATCCTGCCGGATTTCATGGTCTTCATCGGCTGGAAGGAGCTGCCCTGGTACTGGCAGGGCTTCAACCATTTCTGGTTCGCGCTGCCGATGACGATGCTGGTGCCGGCGCTGCTAGCGTTCGGCTTCGGCTGGTTCGCGTTCCGCTCGCGGGTGTCGGGCGTCTATCTGTCGATCATCACCCAGGCGCTGACCTATGCGCTGATGCTCGCCTTCTTCCGCAACGACATGGGGTTCGGCGGCAATAACGGGATGACCGATTTCAAGGACATCGTCGGCATCCCGCTCAACAGCGAGGCCACCTCGGCCGGGCTGATGCTGATCAGCGCGGTGGTGCTGGCGGCCGCGTTTCTGCTCGCCCGAGCGATGACCCGGTCGCGCTTCGGCAAGGTGCTGATCGCGGTGCGCGACGCGGAGTCGCGCACGCGGTTTCTCGGCTACCGCCCCGAATCCTACAAGCTCGTGGTCTGGGTATTGTCGGCGATGATCGCCGGGATCGGCGGCGCGCTTTACGTGCCACAGGTCGGCATCATCAACCCGTCGGAATTCGCGCCGGGCAATTCGATCGAGGCGGTGATCTGGGTCGCCGTCGGCGGCCGCGGCACGCTCGCCGGGGCGATCCTTGGCGCGGTGCTGGTCAACCTCGGCAAGACGTGGCTCACGAGCGCACTGCCGGAAGTCTGGCTGTTCGCGATCGGCGGCCTGTTCATCCTCGTGACGCTGCTCCTGCCGCGCGGGATCATCGGCCTTTTCGCGGCGCGTTCGACCACGGCGGGGGCCGAGGCCGAGCCGGGCGCGGCCGCCGCGAAATCCGCGGCGCGGGAGATCGCCGGATGAGCGACGCGGCCCAAGCCGGCAGCACGTTGAGCGGCAACTCGCTGCTCTATCTCGACGGCGTCACCGTCTCGTTCGACGGCTTCAAGGCGCTGAACGAGCTGTCGCTGGTCCTGGAGCCCGGCGAGATGCGCGCGGTCATCGGCCCCAACGGCGCCGGCAAGACGACGATGATGGACGTCATCACCGGCCGCACCCGGCCCGATACCGGGCGCGTCGTGTTCGGCGACAATGTCGATCTGACGCGGCTCGACGAGCCGGCGATCGCCCGGCTCGGCATCGGCCGCAAGTTCCAGCGGCCGACCGTGTTCGAGCCGCTGTCGGTGCACGACAACCTGCTCTTGTCGCTGGCCGGCGACCGCAACCCGCGCTTCGCGCTGTGGGCCAAGGAGACGCCCGCTGAGCGCGTGCGGCTCGATGAGCTGCTGGCGACGATCCGCCTTGTCGACGACCGCGACCGCCCCGCGGCCGATCTGTCGCATGGGCAAAAACAGTGGCTGGAGATCGGCATGCTGTTGGCCCAGGAGCCGCACCTCCTGCTGGTCGATGAGCCGGTGGCCGGGATGAGCGACGCCGAGACGGAAGAAACCGCCGACCTGTTGCGCGAGATCAACAAGACCCGCAGCGTGGTGGTCGTCGAGCACGACATGGCTTTCGTGCGCGCGCTCGGGGTCAAGGTCACCGTGTTGCATGAAGGCGCGGTGCTCGCCGAGGGCTCGATCGACGCGATCCAGAACGACCCCCGCGTCATCGAAGTGTATCTGGGGCGGTAGCTGATGCTCGAGGTCGCGGGTCTTGATCTTTATTATGGCGCCAGCCAGGCCCTGCGCCGCGTCAACCTGACCGCGCAGAAAGGCGAGGCGACCTGCATTCTCGGCCGCAACGGCGTCGGCAAGACCAGCCTTTTACGCGCGATCTTCGGGCTGCAGCCGATCCGCGCCGGGCAGATCCGCTGGGAGGGCAAGGACATTACCGGGCTCGCGCCCTATGACCGGGCGCGCTCCGGCTTGGCGCTGGTGCCGCAGGGCCGCGAGATTTTCCCGCGGCTGACGGTGCGCGAGAACCTCGAGACCGGCTTCGCCATCCTGCCGCGCGGCGAGCGACGCATTCCCGAGGAGATTTACACGCTGTTCCCGGTGCTCAAGGGCATGCTGGGCCGCCAGGGCGGCGATTTGTCGGGCGGCCAGCAGCAGCAGCTGGCGATCGCGCGAGCGCTGGTCATGAAGCCGCGCCTGCTGATCCTCGACGAGCCGACCGAGGGCATCCAGCCCTCGATCATCAAGGATATTGGCCGCGTGATCGAGAGCTTGGTGGCGCGCGGCGACATGGCGATCCTGCTTGTCGAGCAGTATTTCGAATTCGCCCGCGATCTCGCCTCCACCTACATCGTGCTCGAACGCGGCGAGGTCGTACTTGCCGGCCGCGGCAGCGAGATGAACGAGGCCGAGGTACGGACGTACCTGACGGTGTGACGGTGGCTACTCGCTCTCGACCGGCGGGGTGAAGATGTAACCGCCGCCGCGTACCGTCTTGATCAGGGTGGGGTTCTTCGGGTCGTCTTCGAGCTTGCGGCGCAGCCGGCCGACCTGGACGTCGATCGTGCGGTCGAACGGCCCGGCCTCACGGTGCCGCGAGAGATCGAGCAGACGGTCGCGCGACAGAACCTGGTTGGCGTGGTTGACGAAGGCGGCGAGCAACTCGAATTCGCCGGTGGTGAGTCGCACGTCCTCGCCTGAGGGCGTCATCAGCTCGCGGCTGGCCAGGTCGAGCGTCCAGTCGGAGAACTTGACACGCGCCCGCGGCGCGCCGGATTTGTCGCCGCCGCCGCGCGAGGAGCCGCGGCGCAGCACACTGCGCACCCGCGCCAAGAGCTCGCGCAGATGGAACGGCTTCGACAGATAGTCGTCGGCCCCCATTTCGAGGCCGATGATCCGGTCGACCGTCTCGCCGCGGCCGGTCAGCATGATGATGCCGATGTCCGATTGGCTGCGCAGCTCGCGCGCCAGCTGCAGCCCGTCCTCGCCGCGCAGCACCAGATCGAGGATCACCAAATCGACCGTATCGCGGGCCATCGTCTCGCGCATCCCGGCGCCGTCATTCGCCGTGGATACGCGGAAACCCTCGTCCGACAAATATTCGCGAACGAGATCACAAATCTCCTGCTGGTCGTCGACCACGAGGATATGGCCGGTTTCATTCATCGGCTCGCAACCTGATCGCGCATAGATACCTAATCATGTTGGAACCGAAATGACGATACATTTGGTTACAATTACTTACAAAAAGAAGCGGGCTTGTCATCATCGGGTTGCCGGCCATCGCTACATTTCGCTCGCTCCGGATCGGGCAGTTTCCGATCGCCAAAACAGGAGAAGCCGAATGGCCGACCTCCGAGAACGGATTGAAGCCGAAATACCGCGCCTGCGTCGGTACGCTCGCGCGCTGACCCGCGACATCGTGGCAGCTGACGACCTCGTCCAGGACTGTCTGGTGCGCGGCCTCGCCAAGCTCCATTTATGGAAGGAAGGAACCGACCTTCGCGCTTGGCTCTTTACCATCCTGCACAACCAATATGTCAATCAGGTTCGTCGCGCCGTGCGCGAAGGCGCCGCGGTGTCGATCAGCGAAACCGAACCCTCGCTCACCAAGTCGGCGGACCAAGGGAAGCGCCTCGAGCTGCGCGATCTCGACCGCGCGCTCGCCCGGCTCCCCGAGGAGCAGCGCACCGTGATCCTGCTGGTCGGCCTCGAAGGCATGCGCTACGAGGCGGTCGCCGAGGTGATCGGCGTCCCGGTCGGCACGGTGCGCTCGCGCCTCTCGCGCGGCCGCGAGGCGTTGCGCCGGCTGATGGGCATCGTCCCCGACCGCCAGGCGGAAGCCGTCATGGCCCGCCCGACGCCGCGGCGTACGCCGGCGGAAGCCTCAGTTCGCACCACCTTCCATCCGCCGGCGATCAAAGATCGTCGGCGCGCGCGGGTGGCATAGCGTCAGCGTCAGCGATAGAAGACGGGGGCCGGCCGTGCGGCCGGCCCAGGTGCAACGAGCGGGAACCGGATCCACCCGGTTCCCGCTTTTTGCTGCTAGACTGAGCCATGCCCGCGATCGCGACACGCCATCCGCGCATTTGGCTCGACAGCGGCGACATCACACGCCTCGCCGTCGACGCGATCGTCAACGCCGCGAATTCGAGCCTGCTCGGCGGCGGCGGGGTTGACGGCGCGATCCATCGCGCCGCCGGGCCGGAGCTGGTAGCCGAATGTCGTACGCTCGGAGGCTGTCCGCCGGGCGCGG
>JASHUW010000012.1 GCA_030039815.1 Alphaproteobacteria bacterium | reverse complement strand
GGGCGAGCGCGACGCCGCCGGTCTGGGTGAGGCCGGTGAGGCAGCCGGCGACGATGCTGCGCGGGTATTTGAAGAGCTCGACCCAGCGCGTCTTCTCGATCTCCTTGGGCATCGGCGGCAGCGTGATCGTCGCCGGATCGACCATCAGCGCCCAGGCAAGCGCCTTGCGCGCCTCTTCGAGGCGGCCGCGCCGCATCAGCCAATGCGGCGACTCGGGAACCCAGGCCCGCACGTAAAGGCACAGCAGCGCCGGCAGCAGCCCGACCGCGACGAGACCGCGCCAGCCGATATAGGGCGCGGCGAAGGCGCCGAGCAGCGCCGCGAGCAGCGAGCCGGCGGGGAGCATCGTCGTGGTGAGGCCGGTGAACCAGCCGCGCTTATGCGCCGGCGAAAATTCCTGCATCAGCGTGATGTCGACCGAATAGAGCCCGGTCACGCCGAACCCGGTGATGAAGCGGCAGAAGACGAGATACATCCACCCGCCGGTCGGGGTCAGCGCCATCGCGCCAGTGGCGAGCGAGACGTTGAGGATCGCGAGGATCAACGCGGTGCGGCGTCCCCCCTTGTCGGCGAGCCAGCCGTAGAACAGTGAGCCGAACGGCGCGCTGACCCCCGACGCGAGCAGGATCGCGCCCGACTGGCCGTAAGTCAGGTTCCAGTCCTTGACGATGAAGGCCAGCACAAAGCCGATGAGGAAGAAATCAAAGAAGTCGAGCATGTCGCCGAGCGTCGCCGCGCCGGCGATCTTCCACTGGTTGATCGTCAGTTTTTTCTGCTGTTCCAAAAGATCCAGCACCGCTTCCTCCCGTTCGTTCTCAGGCGGCGATTAGCCGCTCTTGTTGCTTGAGCGACGGCGGCGCCGCCGGAGGCGACTCCTTCGTCAAGATTCACCGCATTGTTATATCGGATAGATGAAGGCGTAAAGATGAGCGGCGATCCGGCGCGTCAAAAGGAAACGGCCGGGCGAACGCCCGGCCGTTGCGCCGCGAAATCGCCGTCGGTTACTGCGCCGGCACGTTTGCCGCGTGGTCGGCGAGCCCGCTTGCCGTCGACGGCGTCGCGCGGCCAGTCACCAACGACGCGATCCCGGCCGCCGTGGACAAGGCCACGGTTATGAGCCCCAGCGCGACGACCACCACCCCGCCGGTGGTCAGCGCCAGGTACAGCACGCCGGCGGCGCATGCCAGCATCAGCACCCCGCCCAATGTCGGCAGGATCACGGTGAAGCCGACCGAAATCAGCATCGCCAACGGCGCGAACGGCATCACCGCGACGCTCAGCACCGCGCCGAGGATGCCGCACACCGCCGCGACGACCTCGCTGCGCCTTGTGCCGAGCGCATTCATCTCCCGGTCGATCTCGTCGATCGTGCGGCCGCGCGTCTCGGCGCCGATCAGCCAGAACGCGAAGGCGCCGATCAGATACCAGTACGCGAAGAACATGAAACCCGGCACCAGCGCGGCCATTGTCGCCGCCGGCTTGACGTAGTTGCTCGATCCCGCGATCCAGGCGAGCCCCGCCGGACCGATGAACTTGCCGAGATTGCCGACGCCGTAGACGAGCCCCATGCCGCTGCCGCGCAGCCGTGCCGGCCACAATTCGCCCATATACGGGCCGACGATCGTGTAGTTGCCGCTGCCGAGGAAGCTCTGGCAGAGGATCATCACGAAGAACATCGACACGGTGCCGACATAGACATTGTGCAACAGCCCGGCGAGCGCCATGAACCCGGCGGAGACGACGCAGCACAACACGCCGGAGGCGCGCCGCCCCCAGGCGTCCGAAATCCACGAGCAGAACGCGCGGCCGACGATCGCCGCGAGCGCGACAAAGATCGCCAGCTTCGACGCTTCCTGCGGCGTCACGTTGAGCACCATCACGAAGAGCGCGATCAGCCACAGCGCCAGCGCCACGCCGCCGGTCTGGGTGAGGCCGGTCAGGCAACCGGCGACGATGTTGCGCGGGTAGCGGAACAGCTCGATCCAGCGCGTCTTCTCGGTAGGCGGCAGTTCCGTCGGCAGCGGGATCGTCGCCGGATCGGTGTCGAGCGCCCAGGCGAGCGACTTGCGCGCCTCTTCCGGCCGCCCCTTGCGCAGCAGCCAGTGCGGCGACTCGGGTACGAACACGCGGATGTAGAGGCACAACAGCGCGGGTGCCAGCCCGGTCGCGACCATGCCGCGCCAGCCGATATGGGGCGCGACGAAATAGCCGAGCAGCGCCGCGAGCAGCGAGCCGGCGGGAAGCAGCGTCGTGGTGACGCCGGTGAACCAGCCGCGCTTGCTCGCCGGCGAAAATTCCTGCATCAGCGTGATGTCGACCGAATAGAGCCCGGTCACGCCAAAGCCGACGATAAAGCGGCAGGCGACGAGGTATTGCCACGCTCCCTCGGGAGTGAAGGCCATCGCGCCGGTGGCGAGCGAGACGTTGAGCACCGCCGCGATCAGCGCGGTGCGGCGCCCCGTTTTGTCGGCGAGCCAGCCATAGAACAGCGAGCCGAACGGCGCGCTGATCCCCGATGCCAGCAGGATCGCGCCCGATTGGCCGAACGTCAGGTGCCAGTTCTTGACGACGTAGCCGAGGACGAAGCTGATGAGAAAAAAGTCAAAGAAGTCGAGCATGTCGCCGAGCGTCGCGGCGCCGGCGACTTTCCATTGGTTGAAGGTGAGTTTTTGTTGCTTTTCCAAAAGGTCGAGCATGGCTTCGCCTCCCTGAACGAGCCAAGGTGGCAGCCCTCACCGGCGCGGACTAGAAAGTACCGGATTCAGATACCCGAAGCGCTTATGCGCAAAAGAAAAGCCGAGCCCGGGAAGTTCCCGGGCTCGGCCGTTCAGAGACCGATGCTGCCCGCCCGCACTAGTCGCGGCGCACGCCCATGAACTGCAGCAGGAACAGGAACAGGTTGACGAAGTCGAGATAGAGCCGCAGCGCGCCCATGATGGCCTTCTTGCCGGCGATCTCGTAGCCGTCGCCCGCGTAGTACATCTCCTTGATCGACTGCGTGTCGTAGGCGGTCAGGCCGACGAACACCAGCACGCCGATCACCGAGATCGCGAACTGCAAACCCGGCGAGGCGAGGAAGACGTTGACCAGCATCGCGATGACGATGCCGATCAGCCCCATGAACAGGAACGAGCCAAGCTGCGACAGGTCGCGCCGCGTGGTGTAGCCGTAAAGGCTCATCGCCGCGAACGTCCCGGCGGTGATAAAGAAGACGCGGGCGATGCTGGCGCCGGTATAGGCCAGAAAGACCGTCGACAACGACAATCCCATCAGCGCCGAGTAGAGCCAGAAGATGCCCTGCGACGCGGCGAAGCTGAGCCGGTTGATGCCGAACGACATCAGCATCACCAGGCCCAGCGGGGCCAGGATGATCAGCCACATCACCGGCGAATGCAGGAACGCGCGGTTGGTTTCGAGCCATCCGGCGAAGACCCAGGCGACGATGCCGGTCAGCGCCAGCGCCGACGCCATGTAGTTGTAAACGCGCAGCATATAGTCGCGCAGGCCGACATCGATGTCGAGCTGCGTGGCCGCCGACCGGTCGGTCCAGCGGGGCTGCGAGCCATAGGCCATAGAAGCCTCCGAGAGAGATGCGAGGACCACTCCTCGCCCGCCCAATATTGGCACATTTGGTAGGGTTTTCAAGCGAGCGCCCCGGCAAGGCGCGCCATGCCGCGGTTAAATCGCCGTCATGTGCAAAGGCCCGCCCTCGGCGGCTCGACCGTCAGGCGACCGATACGGCACCGTCGGCGATATCGAAATACAGGTTTCGCAGCGCATCGGCGGCCAGCTCGGCGGTCATCCGCGGCGGCAGATTGAGGCATTTGCACGACTCTTTGACCTGGTCGCAAATAAACTTGGGCTGGTAATAGGCGAGGCCGAACGGCGCCAACCGTTCGATGACGTAGTCGATCACCTCTTCCGAGAACAGCAGTGAGCGCGAGGCCGCCGCGCTCGCGAATATCTGGCGATATTCACCGGGATCAGGCGCGTCGAGCTTGAGCTTGTACTGAATGCGCCGCAGGAAGGCGGGGTCGATCAGGTCGGTAGGCTTGAGATTGGTCGAAAACACCAGCAAGACGTCGAACGGCAGAGCGAAACTCGCGCCGGTATTGAGCTTTAGATAGTCGACGCGGCTTTCCATCGGCACGATCCACCGATTGAGCAGCTCATCCGGCCGGAATTGCTGCCGCCCGAAATCGTCGATGAGGAGCATCCCGTTGAACGCCTTGACATGAAGCGG
>JASHUW010000180.1 GCA_030039815.1 Alphaproteobacteria bacterium | reverse complement strand
TCGGCATGGCGATGAGTCATGATCACCAGCGAAAGATTGCGCCCCGTTGCCTCCGCCATGTGGGCAACGGCGTCGTCGATGGCGTTGATGTCGCAGGCATGCACGCCGCAATCGATCAGGATGTGCTTCGGACCATCCGCCGTCTTGAGGCTGAGCAGGAAGAAATCGCCGAAGCCGACGCGATACATTCTCACCCGAATGCCGCTTGGACCTAAATCCGCGACCGCCGGCTGTCCACTTGCGGGCGCGTTGGAAGTCGGGGTGCCGCCAACCGGGCCGGCGGGACGGCGCCCAGGGGTACGGGCTTGCGCGCCGCCGCGCTGCCCGCGCGGCGAGGCCGGTTTCTTTGAAGCGGTCCCGGTCCTCGCAGCGGCACCCCTTGCTGGCCGCTTGGTTCTTGCGGCGGCCACCATTTAAACCCCTCCGTGAATAAGCCCGAAATCGATTTGGAAACGGCTTTCATTGACGGGTTCCTGCGCGCCTTCCTTGCCGCAAGTGGCGGCTAGCCCGGTTCCGGCGCCGTGGACGTGCTTCGCCATGCCGCTCGCCAGGTAATGCTGCTGGCGCCGCTGGCGCTTCTCATCCGGGCGGTTATGGATCACGTAGCGGATTTGCGGATCCGGACGGCGGCCTTGCTCGTCGAGCGGCTGCTGCGCGACGATCAGCGTGACCCCACCCCGAAACGGAAATGAGCCGGCCTTTTCGTTTTCCTGATCGAATTGGACCTGACTCGTTTGCACAACCTCGATCACCATGTCGACTTTAAGCCCGCCGTCGGGGCCGATGCGGAACGTGGGGTGGAACGAGGGCACTTCGATGTCCTCGCCGTTTTTCGCGGTGTTGAAGCCCAGCGCCGCTGCATTCTCTCTCACGTATTGCCGCAGGATTCCCCCGTTGGCGTTCTTCTCCTTTTCGGTCAGGCCATTGGGATCGCCGAACACCAGCTCGGTAATCGGCTTGAGGGCGCCCGGTCGCACCCGGTCCCAGCGAAGCGCGTCCTCGGAGAAGAATTTGGCGCTTTCCGCGACGATCCCGCGCAATCGGAAGGCCTGCATGATGGCGTCGCGGATACCTTCGGGGTCGGCGGGGTTCGTGTCGTAATGCGCGGTAATCAGCGCGCGCAGGAAATCGCCGAAGGTGATATCCACCGGCGGACAGTAATCGAGCGAGCGAGCGCAGATCGTGAAAAAGTCGCTGGCGGTTCGGCTGGCCTCCCGTGCCAGCAATTCGGCGAGCGGCCCAGGCAGGTCTTCCGGGTGGGCGGAGCCGCCGCCGGCGCGGTAAATTCTGAACAGATCCCGCGTGCGCCGCACATAAATCGTGAAGTAGGCGTCGAAAACGGCCGCCACCAGGATTGAGCCGCGATCGTGAGGCTCGGTCTTGACCTTTATGTCGTCGGAGTTGGGGGGCGTGTCGAGGGCGCTGCGCAGTCCCGCGCGCAACCCGCTGGCTTGCCCGAACTGCTGCGCCAGTTGAATGAGCGGGTTGGCGGCCGGGATCTGCGCTTGGATGTCCGGCGTTTTCTTCGCATCGTCGGGTTCATCGATACGGGCATCGGGCTTGACGTAGGCCCGATAGAGCTGGCCGCCCGTTTTCTGCAGGGTATCGAGCAGCACTTCCTTGTGGGAGAAATGGCGGAACAGGGCCACGAGATCCGCGAAGGCCTCGTGGAACGCGGCGACATCGATGTTGGTCGGCTCGGTAAAGTATTTGCGGATGCCGTCGATGATCGCGTGCGTGGTCTCGTGCGCGATGATGTCGTGCGACAGACACGTGAACACGGTCTGGCCCGGAAAGTTGTTCCCGGGACGCGTTGTGCTGGCGCGGAAATAGCCGAATAGGATGCCGCGGGCCTTCGGGCTGTAGAAGGCATTGGCCTGGTACATCGCGTGCGGCAGCAGCAGGAGCACGGGGATTCCATCGCCTGTCGCTTTGGCGCCGCGCCCCTCCCCCTCGCTGATGCGCCAATGAATGCTCCGGCCGAGCGCGGTTTCGAAGCGTTGCAGGGTTTCGGCGGCGACGGCATAGACCATTTGCTGATGAAACCGCGGATCCGACTCCGTGGGATCGATGCCGCCCTGGATCAGGATTTTCGGATCATCGAGATCGACCGGTTGGTAGTAGGTGCGGTTGCTGCCGTCGAAGTCGACGACGGCGAGCTTCTTGCCGACCGGCCCGGGCAAGAGCTTCTCGTAGTTCAACGAGATGGTCGTGATGTTTCCCATCAAGTATCCGGCGCTGGGATCGAAGGCATAGACCTTCAGCGGTCGCTGCGTCGGCGGCGAGACCGCGGTCGTCACATCGTAAATCGTCTTCATTCGCCCCCTTCGCCGGTGCCGGCAAAGTCTTGACGCAGCTTGCCGGAACCGATCGCAACACGCCCGCACGCCACCGGTTGACCTCAAGCTCGTAAAGAAGAGAACCCTCGTCGAAATCCGACTCGACCCTCACCATTCGCCATGATACACGTATAAATAGAATTTGACACTGGCAAACAGGGCGGCAAAGGGGACCGTTCGTGACTCGGTACACGGATATCAGTCCCAGCGAGAGCGTCGCCAAGGGGCCGGAACTGCCCTCCGTCGAGTGGCAGCGAATCAATCAAGCAGCGCCCCTGCGCTTGCGGATCGATCCACGGTCGCCCGGCGATCGGCTACCCGCGGCCGACATCGTCATCGTCACCTGGACCTCGGCCGAGTGGTCCGCGATGGACCATGTGTTCGCGGGCAGCGAGGCCGGCGCCGGGCGCGCCATCCACGACTGGTCGTGGAAAGAGAACTGGTTTCCCTATACGCGCGCCGCTTCCGGGTTTACCGCCGATCCGAAGTCCGGCGCCCTGTGGGGCTATTTCCGCATGGTGCAAATCACGGATCGCTCGCAGCGACCGTGGCGGGTGCTGCTGTTCAAGTCGAATTCGCACCTCGCCCACCCGCCGTGGATCGAGGGCCTAAGCGCGATGATCCGGGCGATCCTCGCAGATACCGGCGCCGACCGGATTTACTCCATCGGAACCGCCGGTGGCGGGCGGCTCAACGTGCGCCTGGGCGATGTCGTCGTGACCAATGCGGCGCTGCTTGACCTGCAGCGGCCGCAGAATGCGGGCGATCCCGACAACGGCGCTATGTTCCGGTGCCAAACCTGGTATCCCGCCAGCGCCCTGAAGGCCGAGGTCGAGCAGAACCTGCTCTACCGGCTCCGCGATCTTCTCACGCCGGACATCGTCAATGCGCTGTTCGCGGAGTTGCAGATCCGTGACCCGGATGATCCCTCGCCATACACGCTTGACGACTTGCTCAATGATCCGATCCGCCCGAGCGAGCTCGGGACACCCTTCATCCATTTGCTCAAAGATGTGCCGCTCCTGACCACGGATTTCTATTTCATCGGAGCCGATGACGATGCCGTGGCGTATTCCTTCCTCGAAATGGACGATGCCGTCATCGCGCGCGAGGCCGAGCGTCTCGGCGTGCGATACGCCTTCATCCGCAATATCTCGGATCCCATCGTCAATACCCGAACCGGGAGCGGGCAGCGGCTGACCGATTCAGTCCGCAGCGCATGGTCCGCCGTGGTTTACGAACAATGCGGCTTCTTCACCAGCTTCAACGGCGCGCTCGCGACGTGGGCCGCGATCGCGGGTGAAGGAACGCCGGTATACGACCCGCCGCGCGATCGCGTCGCGGCGCCGACCACCGCTGGCGATCCGCTGGAGGTCAAGCTCGTCCGCGAGGTGCGCTCGTGCGGCACTTGCACCTTCTTTTGGCCGGACGATAAGCGGACGCAACCCTACGGGCCCTATACGGCATTCGATTTGGAATTGAACACGCCCTATGTGGTCCCCGGCAGCGACAACGGACACCCCTGGCTGCTGGGGCGCACCCGCGCGCCGTCATTCCCGGATCCCGAGGTCGCGGACGGCTGCCGCAAGGCCCCGATCATGACCATCGGCATCAACCCCAACCTCACCGCTTTTCTCCCCAGCCAGCGCGGCGCGGCCTGGGCGTATCCCAGCTTTTCGAGCCTCGACAATACCGATGCCTGGACGAAGTACGCCTGGTACTACCGCTACCGGTCGGTCTATCAGGAGCGCTTCAGTCTCGACTTCGTGCGCAAATTCATTCTGCCCGAAGGGCGCTTCTACGCTCCGCGCGGCGGGCGCCTCATGGCGGCGTTGCGACCGGACGACAGTCCGCAATGGACGATCGCGGTTCGTTACGATGGTGACGCCACCGACACGGTGATCACGCTCCCGGGTCAGCTGGGCGACTTTCCTTATGTGGTGCTGTTCGACGTCTTTCCGCCGAACAACGCGTTCGCCGCCGGTGACGTGATCGCCGGACGGGTTGCGGTGCCGGAAGGCTTGCAGGTCGAGGTCCTTCAGGAACCGCAAGGTTATTACACGCAATTCTTGCCGACGCTGCATCGGTTCCAGGACACTCTGCACGCCGCCGGCCATGGTGGCGCCAAGCTGCAGATTGGCGAGGACGTCACGCAATTGGACATGGTGGCCTGCGCGTCACCGCATTGGAACCCAGGGTTCCTTGGCGGCACTCCCCAGTCCATCACGGAAATCGTCGACAACTGCGTTGGCCGCAACGCCTGGGCGATCAAGCAGCTCATCCAGACGCGTCCTGCGGTGCTCTTCGTCGTGAGCCAGTCGAGCTGGAACATGTTGCGGCAATTCCTCGGCGCTCATGTCATGCGCGCGGAGCCCTTGCCCGACCGGCCAGAGGACCATGACTTCACGCTGCTGCGATCGACGACCGATCCGATGCAGCCCTGTAACCTGGTCTTCGATGTCGTGGTCGACGGGCTTCGGTATCAGCACACCACGCGGCTCGTCATCACGCCGCATTTTTCCTATGGCACGAATTTCGTTCCGCAATACCGGCTGAGCCCGGCGGAATGGGAGAATTTCACCGCATCGTACGCCGACTTCGTCGCGGCGCTGACCGAAGAGAACGGCTTCCGTCTGATCTTGCCCGACGCCGAAAAGCCGGATGCCTACACCGTCGTGCAGCTCTCCGCAGACCCGGAGAAAGCGGCCGCGGCGCGGAGCTGGGCGGAACAGCAATTCCCCGCCGCCGCCGCGGCGTTGCGGCCGTCCTACTACGATGCGAACGCGATGATGGCATCCGTCCTCGACGACCTCTTTCAGCAAGGCAAGCTCGGCTGGACGGATCTGGGCAACGGCACCGGTTATCTCAGCCGCACCGAGGGTTCCTGCCAGTTCTGCGTCAATCGTCATTGGCGATTTCCCAATGAGTGCCGGTATGGCAAGGACAAGGAAGCGCCGCCGCCCGCTGATTTCCTCGAACGCGTCGCGGCCCAGATCGTCGCGACCGGAAAACCGGCGCCGCTGACGCCACCCGCGGTCATGGCGTCGGTTACGGCGCCGGGAGCAATGGCGCCCCCGCCACCACCGCTCTAGACCATGGGGGATCACTCAGCGCGACCAGAGCGAACGG
>JASHUW010000179.1 GCA_030039815.1 Alphaproteobacteria bacterium | reverse complement strand
TTGCAGATTTTCCGGTGCTTCGGCGATGGCCGACTTGGTGTTGTCACTGAGCACGGCGCCGAGCAGCGCCTGCAGCGGCGCAGGGTCGAGCGGCTGCGGCTTTGCTTGCGGCTCGTCGGAAACGAGCTGCGGCTGCGCCGCCATGCCCATCGCGGGCGGCTCATCGGGCGGTGCGGCCCGCAATGGCAGATTGCCGCGGCCGAGCGCGGTCGCGAAACCGATCCGCAGCGTCGTCGCGTCAGGGCTGAGCCAAGCGTCCTCGGTGTTCTTGTAGCCGTCCGGCGTCTGGCATTGATAGAGCCCTTCGCCGAGCCGCGCCATGGTGCCGAGCAACGGCCGCGGGTTGTTGACCTCGATCCCCGTCGCGCGCGCCGCCGACAGCACATATTGGTAGGGCGTCTTGTACTTCTGCCCGACGCTGTTGCGAAATTCGGCGCTGGTGAGCAGCGTCTTCAGTACAGCCCGAATGTCGCCGCCGGTCGCAAGGAAGCGCTTTGCCAGCCGGTCGACCAGCGGCGGCGGCGGCTGGTCGGCGACGAAATACTGCGCCAGCTCGAAAGCGATGTGGTGCGCCGTCGCCGGGCTCGACGCCAGCATGTCGATCGCCGTTACGCCTTCAGCTTCGCCGCCCGGCGCAATCGTGCGGCCGAGGAAGACCTTGGGCGAGAAATCGTGGCGCATCGGATCGAACGCCGCGGCAGGGCCGCTGCCGAAGCGCAAATCCTGGCGCTGCAGTCCCCATCCGGTGAGGATATGGGCGAGCGCGATGACGTCGTTCTGGGTATAGCCGCCGTCAACCCCGAGCGTATGCAGCTCCATGATCTCGCGGGCGTAGTTTTCGTTGATGCCCGTCAAATTGCCCCTGGCGCCCGGGCTGCCCGGCTCGGTGTTGAGCTGGTTGTCGAGGTAGAACAGCATCGCCGGCGAGTGCGCGGTCGCCAGCAGCAGGTCGCGGAAATGGCCAAGCGCATAAGGCCGGATGACGTCGGCCTCGTAGCGGCCGACCCACAGATGGTCGAGTCCCTTGCCGGCGAAGACGTTGAAATGATTGAACCAGAAGTCGACCATCACCTCCTGCAGCTGGCGGTGGCTGTAGAGCGCGCGCCACACCCGCGCATCGCGCGCCTGCTGGGCGATGATGTTGGCGCGCTGCCGCCGCGCCTTTTGCTCTTCCGGTGTCGGCTTCACGCCGCCATTCATGATCGGTAGGATCGGTCCGTATTCGGCGAAGAGCTGCGCCGGATCGAGCTTCAGCGTGTCGAGCCCGTCGAGCTTTTCGCTCAGCATTGCGGGTTCGGGGATCGTCTCGGGATGGAGCTGCTCGTCGATATAGCGGTCGATCCCAACCTGCTTGACATGCGCCAACTCGGCCGCGGTGGGGCCGAAGGCGATGCGGTTGAGCACATGGATGATTTGCTGGTCGCTGTCGCCAGCCGCAGACGCCACGCCGGGCGCGACAAAGGCGGCAACGAAAAGCGCGGCGAGAAGGCGAATGGGTCGCATGCGAGGCCGCCGAACCAGGTGACGGAGATTGTACCACATTACGCCAGCCGTCATCCCCAGGTTCCGGGGTTAACGCGGCCGCCGCCCGGCGGCTTTCGCGTGAATGAAACAAGAGCACGCGCCGCGGACAACTTCGGCACGTGATTCGACCATGGAATCTCTTGTCCGCCTCGTCGATCTGTTTCCCGGGACGCCGCCCGACGCACCCCCTCTCAAGGCGTTCGACTGGGCGCGCTCGGGTGTGGCGCTGCCCTATGTGATCTTCATCACCGGGCGTTGCGGCAGCACCTGGTTGACCCACCTCATCGCCGAGAGCGGACTTGCCGGCAATCCCGACGAATACTTCAACGAGGAGCGCATCGCCGATCTCGCCGCGGAGCTGCATACCACCGATTTTCCGGCCTATTTTCGCGCCGTGGTGCGCCACACCGTGACCAACCGACGCTTCGGCTTCGAGATCGACCCGTTCCGCTTTCAGCAGCTCTGCGAGCTGATCTCGTTCTCCGACATCTTCCCGCCGCACCGCACGGCCTTCTTCTGGATGACCCGGCGCGACGTCGTCAGCCAAGGCTGGTCTTACGCCAAGGCCAAGAAAACCGGATTGTGGCAACGCTTCGCCGACGGCAGCGAGAAACGGCTGCATGAGCCGAGGCCCGTCCCTGGGGGCGAGAGGATCGACGATAGCGAATGGTGGCGCGAGATCATCCTGATGCTGACCGGCGAGCGGCTCATGGAGGATTATTTCGCCGCGGCGCGTATCGCCCCCTACCGGCTCGATTACGAAATGCTCGTCACCGACCCCCGGCGCACCGTGGTCGGCGTGCTCCAGGCGTTGTCATGCGGCCCGGACGAGATCATCCGCCATCTCGGACCGCCGGCCGAGCACACCCAACGCAACCGCTATGAAGACGGGTACGAGGCGATGGTCGCGTTCTGCGACCGCTACCGGGAGGAGCTGCGCTGCATCGAACGCCGCCGCAACGATCTCGATGTCAACGCCCTGCGGCAGGAGCTGAACACGCGTCACCGGCTGGGGCTGTAATCAAAGGCTGCAATGCGTTCCTGCGTCCGTCGAGGACTGCACGTCCAGCGCGTGTCGCCGCGACTAGGCCGGCGGCAGCCCCAACAGCCGCCGCGCCAGCACCAGATGCGGCCTGTCGATCATCTTGCCGTCGAGCGCAAGAGTGCCGGCGTCCGGGTTGGCGGCAAAGGCGGCGACCACCTTCTGCGCCCAGTCGCGCTCGGCGGCGCTGGTCGAGAACGTCTCGTTGATCGCCGCGATCTGGGCCGGGTGGATCGCCATCTTGCCGGCGAAGCCGGAGCGGCGCGCCGCGGCGCATTCCGCCGCCAACCCCGCGGGATCGCGAAAATCGGTGTAGATCGTGTCGAGCGCGGCGACCCCGGCCGCCGCCGCGGCCAACAGGCACAGCGAGCGCGCCAGCTGGTAAGGGCCGTCATAGGCGCCATCGATGGTGCGGTTGCTGCCGCCGATGCAGGCCGACAAATCCTCCGCGCCCCAGGTGATCGCTTCCAGCCGCGGCGAAGCCCCCTTGTAATGCCCGAGCGCGAAGACCGCCTCGGCGGTTTCGGTGGCGATCGCGACGATGCGCGCCGCGCCGACCGGGTTGCCGGCGGCCGCCTCGAACGCCGACAGGTAGTGATCGAGCGTGCGCACGTCGTCCGGCGTGCATTTCGGCAACAGGATGCCGTCGGGCCGCCCGGCGATGGTCGCCGCGAGATCGTCGAGCGCCAGCCCGCTCGCCAGCGGATTGACCCGCACATAGCGCGCGATCTTTGCCGGCCGGTGCGCGTCGAGAAATTCGCGCGCCAGCTTGCGCGCGATCGGCCGGTTGGCCGCGGCGACCGAATCCTCGAGGTCGAGGATCAGCGCATCGGCGGCGGATTCCAGCCCGTGCGCGAGCTTGCGCTCGCTGTCGGCGGGAACAAACAGGAATGAACGCGGGACAGACAACGGCCGCTCCGCTTACCCGCCAAACTCGAAGGCCAGCGCATCGCGCACCGTTTCGAGGTCGAGCTTATTGGCCTCGATCAGGGGCGCTGTCTCGACGATGATGTCGTCGATATCCTTGATCAGCTTCAGGCGCTTGTAGGCGTCATCGCTGTCGATCCCGAGCCCCGCGCCCAGCAGCTCCATGAAATTGACGATCTCGAAGCTGCGGCCGGTCGCGGCGTCGCAAATATCGCGATGATCGGCGTGGTGGATTGTCGCCAGGATGTCAACCCCGGCCTCGGTCGCCAGGCGAAATTCGCGTTCCATCAGCTCCTGGCGAAACGCGGCTGGCGTGATCTGGCCGCCTTGCACCCCGACACGCGGCACGTCGAGCTCGACGAGTTCGAGACCGGG
>JASHUW010000178.1 GCA_030039815.1 Alphaproteobacteria bacterium | reverse complement strand
CGTTCGTCGGACCACGCGCCGAGCACGCGGCTGCCATCCCGTCGCACGCGCACCGTTGCATGACGGGCGAGGCCGAGCCGGTGCCACAGCCCCTTGCATTTGGGCCGCCCTTTGAGCAACCGGGTAAAGTGGAGTTCGGCGCAGCCGTCGTGCACGCCTATCACCTGCGCGAACCCGGCAAGATCGGCTCGGTCGATCAGCTCCTCCGGCGACAGAGGCCGAGCGACCATGATCCCGCCTGTGAATATCGCTGGCTACGCTTCTGGCGGGCCCTTCAGCTCGACGGTGTTGCCGTCGGGGTCGGTGATGTAGATCGACGAGCCGTAGCCCTCGGCGCCGTAGCGGCGCTGCACCGGGCCGGCGGCGACGCCGTTCGCTTCGAGATGGGCGGTGATCGCGTCGACATCCATCTTGGCGATGCGCACCGCGTAATGGTCGACATTGCGCCCCGGCGACTCACCAGGCCCGCACGGCACCAGGTCGATCATCGAGGTGCCGGCGCGCAGTTGCACGAGGCCGATCGACTCGAGCCGCCGCTCGACCGGGCAGCCGAGCACGGTGCCGTAGAACGCGATGGCGCGATCCATGTCCTTGACGCGCAGCACGACATGATCGAGGCCGGTGATTGTCACCGGGAGACCGGTGGTCTGGCTGAGGATTTTAACGTCGTCGGGCATTGGCGGCTCCTTTCGCGAAGCGGAAAGTTGCTGCAGGGAGCCTAGCAGGCGCTAAGCTCGGTTCAAAGCTTTGGAGGAGAGACATGCAGGCGACCCGCATCGGCAGCTTCGAGATCAACCGCATCGCCGATTACGAAGGCCCGTTCTTCGCGCCCAATGAATTCTTTCCCGATTTCGACCCGGCCGTCGTCGAGGAGCATGCCGCGCTGCTCGGGCCGAAGCTGCTCGAGCCGGGAACCGGCAAGCTCATGTTCAGCTTCCACAGCTTCGTGGTGAAGACCGGCCGCCACACGATCCTCATCGACGCCTGCATCGGCAACGACAAGGAACGGCCGAGCCGCCCGCAATTCCACCACATGAAGAGCCCGTTCATCGACGACCTCGCCCGGCTCGGGGTCAAGCCCGAGGAGGTCGATTACGTGATGTGCACCCACCTCCACTGGGATCATGTCGGCTGGAACACGCGGCTGCAGGACGGACGGTGGGTGCCGACCTTTCCCAACGCCAAGTACGTCATCGCCAAGAAGGAGCACGATCACTGGCAGAATTTCCACGCCAGCGGCGCCGATTCCCCACATGCCCTGGCCTATGAGGACAGCGTGCTGCCGGTGGTCCGCACCAAGCAGGCTGTGCTCGTCGGCGACGACTACGCGCTCGATGATGGGCTGTGGTTCGAATCCTATCCCGGCCATACGCCGGGCAATGTGGTGATCCACGCCAAGTCGGGCGGCGAGCGCGGGGTGTTCATCGGCGACGTGCTGCACCACCCGCTGCAATGCCTGAAGCCGGCATGGTCGACCTTTGCCTGCACCGACGGGGAGGGTTCGCGGGTCAGCCGTACCCGGCTCATCGAGACCTACGCCGACAGCGACGCGCTGATCCTGCCGGCGCATTTCCCGGCGCCGACCTGCGGTCACATCAAGTCTCACGGCAGCGCCTATCGCTTCGATTTTCGCGCGTAGCGCGGTTTTCGCGCGGGATCGGGCATAGTGGGCGCGATGCAGTCCGGCGACCCGACGAACCCGATCGAGCAAGACCTGGTGCTGGTCGGCGGCGGCCATGCGCATGTCCATGTGCTGAAGCGCTTCGGCATGCGACCGGCGCCGGGCGTGCGGCTCACCCTCATCGCCCGCGATGTCGAGACCCCGTATTCCGGCATGCTGCCCGGCTATGTCGCGGGACATTACGGTCTCGACGAGTGCCACATCGACCTGATGCGCCTCGCGCGGTTTGCCGGGGCGCGCTTGATCCACGACGAGGCGGTCGGGCTCGACCGCGCCCGGCGCGAGGTGCTGTGCGGCGCGCACCCGCCGATCCGTTACGACATCGTCTCGCTCGATATCGGCATCACGCCGCGGCGCGACACCATTCCCGGCGCGGCCGAGCATACCGTGGCGGTCAAGCCCATCGACCGTTTCGCCGAGCGCTGGGAACGGCTGCTGGAGCGCGCCAGGAGCCGCGATCGGCTGCGCCTTGCCATCGTCGGCGGCGGTGCCGGCGGCGTCGAGCTGGCGCTTGCCGCGCGGCACCGCCTCGCGGCGACGATGTTCGCCCCGCCCCAGATCACCCTCGTCACCCGCGACGGGTTGTTGCCGTCACACAATGCGCGCGTCCGCGCCAAGTTCGCCCGCATCCTGGCGCAACGCGGCATTGCGGTGATCGCGAAGAACCCGGTGGCGCGGGTCGAGCCGGGCGCGCTGATCCTCGCCGACGGCGCCATGGTGGGGTTCGACGAGGCGCTGTGGGTGACCGAGGCGGCCGCGGCGCCCTGGCTAGCGGACACCGGTCTCGCGCTCGAGTCGGGCGGCTTTGTCGAGACCGACGAATTCCTGCGCTCGCCGAGCGACCCGGCCGTGTTCGCCGCCGGTGACGTCGCCGCGATGCGCGGCCATCCGCGCGACAAGAGCGGCGTCTATGCGGTGCGCGCCGGCCCCTACCTTGCCGAGAACCTGCGCCGGGCGTTGGCGGGGCGGTCGCTGCGGCGCGCCATCCCGCAGCGCCGCGCGCTGGCGCTGATCGGTACCGGTGACGGCAGCGCTGTCGCCTCGCGCGGCGACTTCGCCGCGGAGGGCGCGTGGCTGTGGCGCTTGAAGCAGTGGATCGACCGGCGCTGGATGCGCGGCTACGCAGAGCTGCCGGCGATGGACGTGCCGGACGACGCGATGCGCTGCGGCGGCTGCGCGGCGAAGGTGCCGGCCGACGTGCTGGGCCAGGCCATCGCGCGCCTGGCGCCGGCTGCGCACGGCGCGGTCGAGATCGGCGTCGGCGACGATGCGGCGGTGATCGCCTTCCCCGGGGGCCCGCCGTTGCTGCAGACCGTCGATTTCTTTCGGGCGCTGGTCGGCGACCCGTATCTCTTCGGCCGCATCGCCGCGACCCATGCGCTTGGCGATATCTACGCCATGGGCGGCGCGCCGGAGACCGCGCTGGCGATCGCGACGCTACCGCCGGCACGGCCGACGATCACGGAATACGACCTGTTTCACATGCTGAAAGGCGCCACCGACGTGCTTGAGGCGGCTGGCGCGAGCCTGGTCGGCGGCCATACCGCCGAGGGCGCCGAGTTGGCGCTGGGG
>JASHUW010000177.1 GCA_030039815.1 Alphaproteobacteria bacterium | reverse complement strand
GCGGCGAGGATCGGCACCAGGTTGCCGTCCGGGTCCCAGCCGGCGAGCGGCTCGTAGAACACGCGCGAGCCGTCCTGGTCCTTGGTGCCGACCGCGAAATGCGGGTTGAGCAGGGTCGGGCCCTGCCACCACAACAGCTTCAGCGTCCCGCCGCCGCCGGCCTTCGTCGGTGCGTACTTGAAATCGGTCGCGGCCATCGCGACGCCGCCATGGGCGAGCATCTGGGTGACAAACGGCGCGCTCAGACCCAGCGCCAGCATCTCGCGCAAAAAGGCGCGACGCGAGCGCCGGCCGGTTCGCACTTCGTCGATCTTTCGACGCAATTGCCGTTCGTTCATCATCGCAACGCCCCCCGTCTCCCAAAAATGCCTATTTCCGCGGCAGCGGTTTCAAATCAGTACCCCCTTTTGCGGCTGCGCGGGAGTCCACAGGTTATCGCAGGCAACAGCACGGAACGTTGCGTCGACCAGACGAGCAATTTCGATGCCGCGCCTGGTATCGACGACGCAAATCCTGCTCATTACAGCCGGCACGACGCATGACGAGGCGACCGCCCGGCGAAGACAACAGGCGGCGCCCGCCCAATCATCCCGAGCGGTCTGCGGTGAGATGACTGAATGGCGCTTTTATGAAGTTATGGTTACAATCAAACATTGAACAAATTATTTATATTGCACGCATAACGAGTCACCGCCTAATCTATGTTATTCGCCGCTCGGCGCTTGGGGGCGTCGCTCAAGACATGCAGCCATCGCAGCAAGATAGTGTCGAAGGACGCGCTGACACATCGGTCTGCGTTGCCGTCATCGACGGCCCGGTCGACCTGACCCACCCGTGTTTTGCCGGGAGCGCGATCGAAATTGTCGGCGAACCTGCCGGACAGTCGTCGGCCGCCGATCCCGCGGTGGCGCACGGCACGGCGATAGCCAGCGTCATTTTCGGCCAGCCCGGATCGCCGGTGGAAGGGGTTGCGCCAAGAGCCCGCGGCCTCGCCCTCTCGGTGTTCGCGGCGGCCCCCGACGGCGTGTTGCGGCCGGCGCAGCAGGAGGCGCTGGCACGCGCGATCGATATCGCGGTCGAGCGCGGCGCCGATGTGATCAACATCAGCGCCGGCCAGTTTGAACCGTCCGGAACGGCGGAGCTCGTGCTGGCAGACGCCGCGCGCCGAGCGCGCGAGGCCGGCGTGATCATCCTTGCCGCAGCGGGAAACGACGGCTGCGACTGCCTTCATGTCCCCGCCGCCCTACCCGACGTCATCGCGGTGGGAGCGCTCGACCGCGCCGGCACGCCGCTTGACATCAGCAATTGGGGCGACGGCTATCAGGGACATGCGGTGATGGCGCCGGGCGAGGCGATCCCCGCCGCGACGTTGCCGGATGGAATGCAACCCCGCACCGGCACCAGCTTTGCCGCCGCGATCGCTTCGGGGACGGCCGCCCTGCTGCTCGGCGAATTCCGCAAACGTGGCATCCCGGCGGCGGCGGAGTGGGTTCGCGCCGGCCTGCTCCAGGCCGCCGAAACAGGAGCCGAGCCGTCGGCCGGCGAACCGCGGCGGTGGATCGGTGCGCGATTGGCCGTGGACGCGATTACATCCTTAACGGCGACCGAAAGGAACCTGGCAATGTCCGACACGGTGATAGCAGCGCCCCCCGCAGAAGCGACGACCGAACAATCGCCGCCGCCAGCCGCGGCGACGATCCCCGCGCTAGCCGCCGCGACGATCCCGCCGCCGGCGGCCGCAGGCATCACGCCGGCGAGCGCGACCGGTGCCCCCGGCGAATGCGGGTGCGGGTGCAGCGGCAACCCTACCCAACTTGCTTATGTACTGGGCGAGTTGGGCTACGATTTCATCTCGGAAGCTCGCCGAGACGGCTACATCCAGCACTCCAGCACCAACGTAAACGACGTCAACGCCTTGATCGCGTTGCTCGATCGAGACTTGAGCGCGGCCTCCGGCGTGACCTGGACGCTTAATCTCGAGCTCACCCCGATTTATGCGATCCAACCGGCCGGCCCCTTCGCCGGCGAGACCTACCGCAAACTTGTCGAATTCCTCAAAGAACAAGTCGCCAACCGCGCCGAACGCGTCTCGATCCCCGGATATGTCGGCGGGTCGATCACCCTGGTGAGCGGTCTCACCGTGCCGATCCTCGTGCCGGAACTGCGCGGCATGTACAGCTGGACGACGGCGGCGCTGGTCCAGGCGGTGCTCGGCGAGACGCCCACCACCGCCGCGGAGCGGCGAGCCCACGACGCGCGGGGCCAAGAGATGCGGAACTTCCTCGAACGGGTCTATTTCGACACGCGCAATCGCGGCCTGACTTCGCAGGAAAGGGCGATCAACTACGCCGTAACCAACGCGTTCCAATCCGAACAGGTCTTCCGCTCGGCGATGAGCACCGACTTGAAGCTCGACACCATCGACGTGGAGCAGAGCCCCCTCGGCCGGCCCGGCAGCGATTGTTGGGACGTGAAGCTGACCTTCTTCAACCCGGGGCGTCGGCTCGACCAGGCGAGGCAGGTCTATCGCTTCACCGTCGATGTCAGCGACGTGGTGCCGGTGACGGTCGGCAGGGTTCGCAGCTGGCAGGTCTATTGATCGGCTAGCTGAACACGTGTCGGCCCAGCCCGGCACGACCTACGCGCGACATTTCTTATAACCGCGCGACTCTTGTGTCAGACGGCGTTCATTGAGTACCGAACGGAAAGGAGAACCAGTCATGTCTCTGCCAGTGCAAGCCGCTCCGATCAGCCGCGGTGGCATCGGAACGAATGCGCCCGCTCTCGGCCTGTTGCCGAGCGACGTATGCGTCGGCGTCTCGATCAACAACCAGGGTGAAGTCTGTCTCAACGTGCCCATCGTCGGGAATGTGTGCATACCGATCCACACGCCGTTCCCGCCCGGCACCGCCGCCCAGGCGTGCATCTCGACCTGCGACCATATCGTTCCGACCGGCGCTTGCGTCACCGTGACGGTGCTGGGCCATCAGGTCGCCCGGCAGTGCTTCGGCTGGTGTTGATCGCCCAGCCCTGAGTGAACCCTTCCTCGCGCCCGCGCGGGGAAGGGTGCCACCAAAAATCGCCGCGTCTTTGCCCGATGGCCTCCCGCGTGCATATTTGAAGCGCATGACGGGAGGAGCGGTCATGGCGAAGACGAAGGCAGAGGTCGCGACGCTGA
Organism: Alphaproteobacteria bacterium; assembly: GCA_030039815.1. GTDB lineage: Bacteria > Pseudomonadota > Alphaproteobacteria > ATCC43930 > CGMCC-115725 > DATARH01. Next base: position 766 of record JASHUW010000177.1, on the reverse strand, counting down.
ACTCCGGTTTCGACGTCGTCGTCAAAGGCGGGCGCCTCATCGATCCGAAGAACGGCCTCGACGCCGTCCGCGATATCGGCATCAAGAAGGGCCGGATCGCGGCGGTCGAGCCACGCCTCAATCTCGGCAAGGCGAAAGTCGTCGACGCCAAGGGCCTGGTCATCACGCCCGGCCTGATCGACACGCACGCCCATGTCTACGAGCATGTCTCGGGCGATTTCGGGCTCAACCCCGACATTGTCGGCGTGCGCAGCGGGGTCGCGACGGTGGTCGACCAGGGCGGCCCCAGCGCGCTGACCTTTGACGGGTTCCGCAAGTTCATCGTCGAGAAGGCGAAGACCCGCGTGCTGGCCTTCATCTCGGCCTATCTCGCCGGCGGGCTCCTGGGCCACCGCTATGTCGACCTCTACGGCCCCAGCGGCATCAACGTGAAGGCGATCGTCAAGGCGGCCCGCGACAACCCGGATCTGGTGCGCGGCATCAAGGCGCATGCCGAACCGGGCGGCTATTCGCGCTGGGGCATGAAGTCGATGAAGCTCGCCAAGGAAGCGTCGCGCGAGCTCAAGCTACCGGTCTACATCCATCTCGGCACGCTGTGGCCCGAAGCCGAGGGCAAGAAGGTCAAGCCGGCGAAGATCATCGACAAGGTCGTGCCGCTGCTCGACCCCGGCGATATCCTGGCGCACCCGTTCACGCGTTTTCCGTCGGGCTTTGTCGCCAAGGACGGCTCGATCCATCCGCTGATCAAGGAAGCCATCGCCAAGGG
>JASHUW010000176.1 GCA_030039815.1 Alphaproteobacteria bacterium | reverse complement strand
ACCATCAAGGCGCTCGCCGACTGCTGGATACAGGTTCGTGCCTCTGACCAGTCGATCGTGTTCTCGCGCGTGCTCAGGGCGGGCGAGACCTACGCTGTGCCGCAACGCGGCGGCTTGTCGCTGCGGACCGGAAACGCCGGTGCGCTGGAGATCGCCGTCGACGGCAAGACGGTGCCGTCGATCGGCGGGATCGGCACGCTGCGGCGCGATGTCGTGCTCGATCCGGCGGAGCTCGCGGCCGGCACCGCCGTTCACGGATAGAGCCGTGACTTCCCTCTGTAACCCAGGCGTTCTATAACGCTGGCAAGAAAATCCCGCGAGGAACAGATGAGCGTTCGCCCGTATCGCGATATACACCGCCGCGCCTGCCGCAAAATCTACGTCGGCAATGTGCCGGTCGGCGGCGATGCGCCGATCACCGTGCAGTCGATGACCAACACCGTGACGCGCGATGTCAAGGCGACCGTCGAGCAGGTGCAGGCGCTGGAGCGCGCCGGCGCGGATATCGTCCGCATTTCCTGCCCGGACAAGGATTCGGCGCTGGCGCTGAAGCAGATCGTTAAAGAAGTGAGCGTGCCGATCGTCGCCGACATCCATTTTCACTATCGCCGGGCGATCGAGGCGGCGGAAAGCGGGGCTTCCTGCCTGCGCATCAACCCCGGCAATATCGGCTCGGCCGAGCGGGTGCGCGAGGTGGTGAAGGCGGCGAAAGACTATGGCTGCTCGATGCGGATCGGCGTCAACGCCGGCTCGCTCGAACGCGACCTCCTGGAGAAATATGGCGAGCCCTGCCCGGAGGCGATGGTCGAGAGCGCGTTGTTCCACGCCAAGATTCTCGAAGATAACGACTTCTTCGAGTTCAAGATTTCCTGCAAGGCTTCCGACGTGTTCCTCGCGGTCGCGGCCTACCAGCAGCTTGCCGAGGCCTGCGACTACCCGCTGCATCTTGGCATCACTGAGGCCGGAGGCCTCAGGAGCGGCACCGTCAAATCCTCGATCGGCATGGGCATGCTGTTATGGGCCGGCATCGGCGACACGATCCGCGTCTCGCTGTCGGCCGATCCGGTCGAGGAGGTCAAGGTCGGTTACGACATGCTGAAGTCGCTCGGACTGCGGCGACGCGGCGTGACCGTGATTTCCTGCCCGTCTTGCGCGCGCCAGCAGTTCGAGGTCATCCAGACGGTTGCCGCGCTGGAAGAACGGCTCGCCCACATCACCACGCCGCTCACGCTTTCGGTGATCGGCTGCGTTGTGAACGGGCCGGGCGAGGCGCGTGAGACCGATATCGGCCTCACTGGCGGCGGCAACAACACGCATCAGATTTATCTGAGCGGCGTCACCGATCATCGGCTCCGGGATGAGAGCATCGTCGATCACCTCGTCGAGCTGGTCGAGAAAAAGGCGGCGGAGATCGAGGCGGCAAAGTCTGCCGAGCCGGTGCTCGAGCCGGCGCAGTAAATTCAACGAATATTCCGGCGCCCATCGAGGCGGCGGAGCGTGAGCGGGTCTACCCGCGCTGGTAGTGTCGGCACTTTTGTGTGCGGTTGTACCGGCCCTGCTCGGGGCGCCGGGTAGAAGAAAATACCGAAATTGACGTTATGGCGATGGCCGTGGCCCTGCCCGAATCCGGATTGGGCCGGGTTCCGTCGCCTCGCGGTCGGGCGCGTTGCCGCGCCGCCCGTCTCGCCTGGTCTGAAGGAGCGCAAGCGCGCGTCATGAACCGCCAGCAGCGCCGGGCCGCCGCCAGACGCGGCAATCTCCCGGCCCGCCCTGTTGCGCCGAACCGGTCAGCGCCGCAGCGCCGGGCCCAGCTCGATGCCCAGCTCGCCGCGGCGGCGGAGCACTATCAGCGCGGGCAATTCGCGGACGCGGCTCAGCTCGCCCAGCAGGTTTTGGCGGCCGACCCCAACAACATCACCGCGCTGCATCTGAGCAGCCTGCTGGCGCTGGCGGCCGGTCGCAACGACACCGCGATCGATATTCTCGATTCGGCGATCCGGCTCGGCGACCAGGCCGCCGAGCTCTACGCGACCCTTGCCGAAGCGCTGCGGCGTGCCGGGCGCCCCGACGAGGCGATCGCCCAGTATCAGCGCGCGCTGGCTCTCGAACCCGACAATGCCGAGACGATTTACAATTGCGCCAACGTCCTGCTCCGGCTCGGCAACCACACCGAGGCGCTGGCCGGCTATGACCGCGCGCTGGCGATCCAGCCGAATTTGGTGCAGGCGATGCACAATCGCGGCAATGCACTCTTTGAGTTGCAGCGCTTCGACGAGGCTCTCGCCGATTACGACCGCACCCTGGCGGTCAACCCGCGATTCGTCATGGCCTGGAGCAACCGCGCCAATGCCTTGCTCCAACTCCGGCGATACGAGGACGCGCTGGCGGCTTCCGCTCGCGGCCTGGAGATCGACGCGCGCCACGTCGCGAGCCTGTCGGTTCGCGCCAATGTGCTCTTCGAGCTTCGCCGGTTTGCCGAAGCGGCCGAAGCCTATGACCGGCTGCTGGTCGTCGACCCGGCGTATCCGTATGCGCTCGGTCGCGCATTCTATTGTCGGCTGTTGTGCTGTGATTGGACCGATTACGACCGCACGGTGGCATTGGTAGCGAGCAAGGTCGCGGCCGGAGAGCGCGCCGCGCCGCCTTTCATGTTCCTTAACATGGCGGATTCGCCCGAGCAGCAGATGCAGTGCGCCCGGACATTCAGCCGCGATCGGCATCCGGCTGCGGTCGACCCGATGTGGCGCGGCGGACGCTATCGGCATGCGAAGATACGCGTCGGTTATCTCTCGGCGGATTTCCGCCATCACCCGATGGCGTATCTGATGGTGGGGCTGTTTGAGCGCCACGACCGGTCTTGTTTCGAGACGACCGCCTTTTCGTTCG
>JASHUW010000175.1 GCA_030039815.1 Alphaproteobacteria bacterium | reverse complement strand
TCGGCGCGGCGGCGAGCCCGTTCAACTCGTTCCTGCACATCCAGGGGCTGGAGACGCTACCGCTCAGGATGCGGGTGCACTGCGCCAATGCGATGGCGGTGGTGCGCCACCTCAAGGAGCACCCCAAGGTCGCCAAGGTGATCCATCCGAGCCAGATGTCGGGGGAGGCCAAGCGCCGCGCCGACGCCTACCTCAAGGGCGGCTACGGCGCGCTGGTCGGGTTCGAGCTGAAAGGCGGCATGGAAGCCGGGCGGCGCTTTATCGACGCGCTGAAGATGTTCTACCACGTCGCCAATATCGGCGATGCGCGCTCGCTCGCGATCCACCCGGCGTCGACGACGCATTCCCAGCTGACACCGGAAGAGCAGCTGCAGACCGGCGTCACCGACGGCTATGTGCGGCTGTCGATCGGGCTGGAGCATGAGGAGGACATCCTCGCCGATCTCGATCAGGCGCTCGCCACGGCGTGACTTCCCAAGCCGTCATCGAACTGGCCTGGCCGATCGACCTGGCGCTGACCGTGGCGAGCCACGGCTGGGTGCATCTCGAACCGTGGCGCTGGGAGATCGAGACCGGCACGCTGTCGCATCCCGAGCGGATCGGCGGGGTGCCCGGCACGATCGCGATGCGGCAGCGCGAACCCGCGATCCTCGACGTCGCGTGGGAAGGGTTCGCCGGCGTCGGGCCGGCGGAAATCCTGCGCCGCGCCGGGCGCTGGGTATCGGCGGAATGGGACCCAACGCTGGCGATCGCCGCGCTCGGCGCGAGCTTTGTCGAGGAAGCGGCGCTGATCGCGCGCGGCGGCGGGCGCATCCTGCGCTGCTCGACGTTCTACGAGGATTTCGTCAAGACGGTGCTGACGGTCAACACCAGCTGGTCGGGAACCTGCCGGATGAGCGCGGCCCTCGTCGCTGAGCCCGGCGGCGGGGTCTTCCCCGAACCGCTCGCTATTCTCGATTACGGCGAGGAGCGGCTGCGCAGCATCGCCAAGCTCGGCTTCCGTGCGCCGGTGGTGATGTCGGCCACGCGACGGCTGCTCGACGACGGCGCGATCGACGACGCCGGCAACGGCGACGACGCGCGGCTCGAGCACGAATACCTCGTCGGCCTCAAGGGGATCGGCCCCTACGCGGCGGCGCATTGCCGGATGCTGCTGCAGGATTTCAGCCGGATTCCGGTCGACTCGGTGGTGGTCGCGCATCTCAAGGAGCGGCACGACACCACAGCGGCGGACTTCATCGCCGCGCGCGCCGAATGCGGCGCCTATCTCGGTCTCGGCTACCGGCTGATGCGGCTCCGGGAAAAATTCCAGGTTCCGGATCTTTGATCAAGTGCGCTCGCGCCTGGGCGCGAGCTTAGTGCGCGACGACGAGGCCGAAGGTCTCGACGATGCCATCGATCATCTGCTGCACCGAGAACGAGGCGAGGATCAGCCCCATGATCTGGGTGATGACGCTGATCCCGGCATTGCCGAGCAGCCGCTGGATACGGGTCGCCGCGAGCAGCGCCAGCAGCACCAGGCCCATGATGAACAGCGTCAGCCCGGCGGTGATCGTCTCCTCGCCGAGCGAGAAGCGGTTGTTGTCGGTCAAGAGCACCACCGCGCACAGCGCGCCGGGGCTGGCGATGCCGGGCATGGCGACGGGAAAGACCGCGATCTCGGCCGGCGTGCGGTGCGTTTCCGCCGCACCGCCCTCGTGGTGGCCGCCGAAAATCATGTGCAGCGCGAAGACGAAGAGGATCACCGCGCCGGCGATGCGGAACGCGGGAATGCCGATATGCATCTGCTCCAGGAGGTATTGTCCGAGATAGAGGAACAGCATCAGCACCAAGCTGCCAACCAGCACCGCAACGAGCGCGACGCGCTTGCGCAGCGCCGGCTCGACGCGGGCCGTCGCATTGAGAAAGATCGGCACCGACCCGATCGGGTCGAGCACGACGAACAGCGTCACGAAATTCTCGATAAGCCGTCCCAGCACGTTACCCCCTAAGCCGGCGCACGATCCGCGAAGGCGTGATACAACGCGGCATTAACGGCACGATAGCAGGAGCGGGTTATGCCGGCAGTGCCATTCGCCACGGTTTTCGACGCCGCGCGCGCTCGCCATGGCGCCGCCGCGATCGAGGCCCGACTGCCGCATCCGAAAAGCGCTTCGGAGCTGGCGGCTATCCCCGACGACCGCTACCTGTCGCAGATGTCGCTGCGGGTGTTCCGCGCCGGTCTGAAGCACAGCCTGGTCGACGCGAAATGGCCGGCCTTCGAGGAGGTGTTCGAACGGTTCGAGCCGCGCCGGGTGCGGGCGATGTCCGACGAGGCGATGGAGAAGCTGCTCGGCGACGCGCGGCTGATCCGCCATTGGGGCAAGCTCAAATCGATCCGCGACAACGCCGCCGCGATGCTGGCGATCGCCGAGGAATTCGGCAGCTTCGGAAGCTGGCTCGGCACCTGGCCGGGGAGCAACATCGTCGAGCTGTGGGATGCGCTCGGCGATCGCTTCAGCCAGATGGGCGGTGCTTCCGGCCCGATGTTTCTGCGCATGGTCGGCAAGGATACGTTTGTACTGTCGCAATCGGTGATCGCGGCGCTCAAGCATTGGGCCGAACTGCCGCCGCCG
>JASHUW010000174.1 GCA_030039815.1 Alphaproteobacteria bacterium | reverse complement strand
CGAGCTGCTCTCGGGATGCGCCGCCGCGATCGAAACCCTGCGCCTGCCGCTGCGTGCGAAAGACGGTGCGGTCACCCAGATCCTGAGCTGCAGCGGCGAGCTTCCCGGCCGAGTTTCCGCTGTGGCAGACCCGACGCGTGAGATCATCACGATCGTCGAACAGGAATATGTCGACATTGGCGCCGGCTGCCCGCCGCAAAGCGCCCTCTGACGGGGAGCGGCTCCGCTAAATCGATAAGAACCCTCTATCTTTGGACCATAGATAGAGCTTCCTGGTACTGATCTGTCGATGAATGGAGTTGCGGACAGATATCTCCATAATCTGGATCGAGCCCATCAACGCTTCGCTGACCGCTGTATTTGCGTTGTATATGCTGATCACGTCGATGAAGCTGGCGCCATCGGGTAGGATTTCGCGATAGGTGTCGAGCCGCTCTTTCGAAAGTGCGCTTTCGAGCTTTCCCTCGAAGTCGACCGTGTATACGAAGCGGGGTTGCATCGCGCGGCTTGGCTTCTATATTGACTGTACGGACGCCCGGGATCGGCCTCTGCTTGCAAGCCCCTCGGGCATCTCAGGAGAAAGCCCAAGCAGTACCTGCTTGGGCTTTCATGCGTGTGGCTTTCCAGTTCGTTAACGCGCCAGGCCTTCGGCGCCGGCGGGCACGTCGTAGAAGGCGAGCGTCATCGACACGCTCGAATAGAAGCCCATCAGGCAGGTGACGTCGGTGATGCCTTCATGGCCGAGCGCCTTCACCGCCCGGTCGTACAGCCCCTTCGACACCCAGCGCGAATTGATCAGCGTCACCGCCATCTCGTAGACGACCTGCTCGCGCTCGTCGTCGAACGAGGTCGTCCGTCCGGCCAGCATGGCCTCGACCTTGTCGGCCGGCAGACCCGCGGCCTTGCCGGCGCGCTCATGCGCATTGGTCGGATAGGCCGAATGGAAATGCGCATTGGTGATGATGACCGCGATCTCGCGCTCGCGCTCCGACAGCGAGTAGCCGGTGCGGAAATAGGCGCCGAGCGGCCCCATCACCTTCACCAGCTTCGGGTTGTGGACGTAAATCTTGTTGGGGCCGGGAAGACGTCCGCGCGTCTCCAATAGCGAGTGGTAGCCTTCCTTCTGCTCCGGGGTCATCTCGTCATAGGGAATTTCGGCATAGCGGCCAAAAGTGGGGGTCTCGGCCATCGGCGGTTCTCCTCCTGTTTGATCGTTGGGGACGAGGCGTGCTGCTGCTCAGAATAGCCGCTGGCGGCGCGGCGCGCGAGACGCCGATCCGGCATGGATGACCCCCTCGTTCACGGCATGGCTGGTGCGCTTAGGAGTGATGTTGCGAAGCATTCGCAATTTGGCTAGATCTGTGCTGACCCCAGCCGAGGCCGGCATGTATATCTGCCTGTGCAACGCCCTGACCGACCGCGATGTCCGCGCTACCTGCGAGAGCGGCCGCTCGGTCTCGATGGTGTATCGCTCGCTCGGCTGCGAGCCGCAATGTGGCAAATGCGTTCCTTTCGTCCGCCAGATGCTGCGCGAACAGGAGGGGGCGAACGCTGAAATCGGCGGCGACGACTGACATAAACTTGCAACCATGATCGCCGTTTCGGGTTAGCCTAGTCGCACAACTGTGCGGAGGCCGGTTCATGAAAGGCGATCCGACCGTCATCCAGCACCTCAACGCGGTGCTCAAGAACGAACTGACTGCAATCAACCAATATTTTCTGCACGCCCGGATGCTCAAGCACTGGGGCGTCACCAAGCTCGGCGACTTCGAGTACAAGGAATCGCTCGACGAGATGAAGCACGCCGACCGGCTCGTCAACCGCATCCTGTTCCTTGAAGGGCTGCCGAACCTGCAGGACCTCGACAAGCTGCTGATCGGCGAAACGGTGCAGGAGATTATCGGGTGTGACCTCACGCTCGAGCAGGCGGCGATGCCGCGGCTGCGCGAGGCGATCGCCTATTGCGAGACCGTCAAGGACTATGTCAGCCGCGAGCTGTTCGAGGACATCCTCGAGAGCGAGGAGGACCACGTCGATTTCCTCGAAACGCAGCTTGGGCTGATCCAGAAGATCGGCATCGAGAATTACATCCAGCTGCAATCCGAGCACGCCGAGTAGGCGCACCGATCATTTCGCCGCGGCCAGTTCGCGCGGCGCGGGTTCCGGCCCACCGGCCAGCGCCGGGAAGCTCAGCGTGAACGCGGCGCCGCCGCCGGGGCGGTCGGCGACCGACACCAGCGCACCGTGCCGCTCGGCGATGCGCGCGACGATTGACAAGCCCAGCCCGGAACTGCCTTGCCGCCGACGGTCACGCCGCCAAAAGCGGTGAAAGATTTGCTCGCGCTCGGCCGGCGGTACGCCCGGCCCGCGGTCGTAGACCGAGATCGCACCGCGCCCATCGATCGCGATTTCCACCGTGGTTTGCGGCGGGGTATGGACGAGCGCGTTCTCGACCAGGTTGCGCAGCGCCCGGCCGAGCATGTCGGGATTGCCGTGCACGACGACCGGGCGGCGCGCGCCGGTAACCGCCACGCGTTTGTCGTTGGCGAGCGCGATCGGCGCCAGAAACGCCGCCACCTCAGCCGCCACCGCGACGAGGTCGGCGGTCTCACCCGAGCCGATGACGAAGGTTTCGAGCTCCGCCATTTCGAGCAGCTGGTTCACGAGCCGCGTCATGTTCTCGACATCCTGGCGCAGCGTCCGCGCCAGCTCGCGGTCGGCGATCATGTCGATCTGCGTGCGCAGGATGGCGAGCGGCGTGCGCAGCTCGTGCGCGGCGTCGGCGGTGAACTCGCGCTGGCTGCGAAACCCTTCGTCGAGCCGGTCGAGCGCCTGGTTGACCGCATGTACCAGCGGCTGCACCTCGAGCGGCATGCCCGCCTCGGGCAGGCGCAGATCGGTACGCAGCGGGCCGATCCGCTCGGCGAGGTTCGAGGCGGCGATCACCGGGCGCATCGTGCGCCGGATGATCGCGACGTCGATGACCAGCAGCAGAAACAGGATCGGCGCGGTGATCCAGCCGACGCGCGTGAAGAAGTCGGCGACGATGTCGTCGATCAGCACGTCGCGGTGGGCAAGGTCTTGCGACACCTGGACGATCAGATCGCGGCCGTGGAATTGCACCGGCAGGCTGACGCCGTAAAGCGCCGCCGCGCCGCGATGCTCGGTAAAATAGACCGGTTGGTCGTCGCGCGACGCGGTGTCGGTGATCGGCGCCTTGGTCGTCAGCGATGAAAACAGCACCTTGCCGTCGGCGTCGAGGACGGCGAAGGCGTAGCGGCCATAGGCCTCCGAGTAGAGCGCGGCGATTTGCCCCGGCATGTTGAAGCGAAGGCTGCCGTCCGGCGCGAGTTCGACATAGCCGAGGATTTCGTCGGCCTGCTCGCGCAGCGCGGTGTCCTGCAGGTCGAGCGCCGTGCGGTTGAGCATCAGATAAAGCGCGAGCGGCATCAGGATCGAGGTGGCGACGATGGCCACCAGGTGCAGCGCGATCGTGCGGGTGACGATCGAGCGGAAGCGGAACAAGCTATCCGTCCTTTGCGGTCATGCGAACGGCTCCTTGCCCTCGCCGATCATGTAGCCGACCCCGCGCACCGTATGGACCTGCACCGTGGCGCCGGTTTCGAGCAGGTGCCGGCGGAGCCGGTGGACATGCACCTCGACCGCGTTCGAGCCGACCTCTTGCGCCGGCCCGTAGAGATTGCTTTCCAACAGCGACTTGGCGACAACCCGGCCGCTGCGCCGCAACAGATGTTCGAGCACCGCGATCTCGCGCGCCGAAAACGCGATCGGCCGGTCGTCGACAAAGACCTGGCGGGCGACGGTGTCGAGCGTCAAATTGCCGAGCCTCAGCGCCAGGCCGAGCAGGTTGCCGGGTCGGCGCAACAGCGCCTGCAGCCGGGCGACCAGCTCTTCGAGCGCGAACGGCTTCACGAGGTAATCGTCGGCGCCCGATTGCAGACCGGTCACGCGGTCCTTGAGGCTGCCATGCGCGGTCAGGATCAGCACCGGGGTCGTGTCGCCGCGCCGGCGCATCTCGGTCAGCACGTCGAGCCCGTCCGCGTCGGGGAGACCGCGATCGAGCACGACGACATCCCAGCGCCCGACCTCGAGCCCGGCCGAGGCGTCCCTCGCGGTGCCGACGACATCGACGGTGAAGCCGGCATTGGCCAGCCCTTGCTTCAAAAGCGCCGCGAAACGCTCATTGTCTTCGATCAGCAGCAATCGCATCGGCCGACCTCCCAATCTGGTCGCCGATCGGAATTATAGCCTAACCCGGTGACGGGAAGCCTCAGATCGCGTCGAGCTGCCACGCGACGTCGTTGGCGATGCCCCACAGATAGCCGATCTCGCTCTGCCCGACGAGCACCGAGGCACGTCCCTGGTGCCGCCAGTACAACAGGTTGAGGTCCTGACGCCGCTCGAAGGTCGGCGCGATATCCGGCTGCTTGGTCGAGCCGATGATCAGCGCCAAGGGTCCGATCGCCTTGTTGTCGGTGTTGTAGACGAGCTGCGCCGCCGGCCGCCCTTCGAGCACGACAAGCCGCGCACCTTTGAAGCTCAGCCCCCACGGCTGCAGATTGGGCAGGCGAACCGGCTGCGGCAGGCTCTGGCTGACCTTTTGGATGACGTCGCCGTTGTCGCCGCTCGCCGGCACATCGACGAGCGCGTCGCCGGTGCTGACCATCAGCTTGTAGTCGGCGGCGGCATTGTCGAGCCAGCTGTTGATCGCCGCGGTCTGCAGCTGGCGTTCGGCCGGCACGTGCGGCGGCGTCAGGATGCTGTTGCCGAAATAGCCCAGGCCGCCGCCAACCACGAGGCCGAACAGCCCGGCGGCCGTCGCGAGTTGGATGTACCAGCGGCTCGACGGGGGCGGCGCGAGACTGGGTCGCGGCGGCCGCAGCACGACGATCTCCGCCTCGGTCGGCTGCATCGTCTCGCCGCGCGCCGCGGCGATCAGCTGCTCCGGCACCGCCTCGGTGACGAGCTCGGCGAAGGCATTACGCACCAGCGTCGCCGATTCGGCGAGCGCCAAGAGGCGGTCGCGGACCGCGGGGTCGGCGTCGAGCCAGGCTTCGACATGCGCGCGCTCGTCGGCGTCGAGCTCGCCGTCGAGATAAGCCACCAGGGCTTCGTCGCTATGCTTCTGCATCTCTCGCGCTCCTGCGCTCGACCGCACCCGTCTCCAGCAGCTGCTGAAGCGCGATGCGCGCGCGCGCAAGCCGGCTCATAATGGTTCCCACCGGCACGCCGGTGATCTCCGCCGCCTGCTTGTAGCTGAGGCCTTCGACCGTCACGAGCATCAGCGTCAGCCGCTGATCGGGCGGCAGCCGCGTAACCGCCCGCCGCACTTCCGACAGCGCGAGCCGCGCTTCCACGCGCCGCACCGGCTCATCCGATCCGAGTCGCTCCTCGGCAACGTCTCCGTCCTCCTTGCGAATATCCCGGGCCCGAAGCTGGTCGATCCAGATCGTCTGAACGATGCGGAACATCCAGCTGTCGAACCGCGTTCCCTCCTGAAACTGATGCTCCCGCGCCAACGCCCTTTCGCACGCCGCCTGGACCAGATCGTCGGCTTCGCTCGCCGATCGGGTCAGGCCGGCCGCGAAACGCCGCAGCCGCGGCAGCACCGCGATCAGCTGATCGCTGAACCGCTTGCTCACCGGTTCCACGCGCGAAGCCGCGCGCTCCGGCGCTGCTCCAAAGTTCCAACGGAAGGACAACGTAGGGGCCTCGAGTTTATTCCGGGGAGCACCAACTCTTCGCGCACTTCGCCTGCAACAATCGTACAAACCGCCGGCCACAACCGGCGTTCAGCCCTGCGACCTCATGCCGCCGTCGACTCAAGGCGGATACCGGCAAATCCTACCATGCGCGCGAATTACGTCGGAAGCATGGCAGGCTTCGCGGCTGCAACGCCCGGTGCGCACTTCACAATCGTTGTGCGCCGCGGCATTGTGCGGGCTTGCCGCCGCCACCGCCGATAGAGGACTGTCGCGCGCGATGAAGATCGCCATCGTCAAGGAAAGACGCGCCTTCGAGCGGCGGGTCGCGGCCTCGCCCGACACGGTCAAGCAGCTGAAGGCGCAGGGTTTCGACGTCGCCGTCGAGGCCGGCGCCGGCGCGGGCGCCTTCTTTGTCGACAGCGCGTACGAGGCCGCGGGCGCGACCATCGCCGCCGACGAGGCCGCCGCGCTCGACGGCGCCGATATCGTCCTCAAGGTGCAGCGCCCCGAGCCCGACGAGCTGCCGCTGATGAAAAAGGGCGCGGTGCTGGTCGGCCTCTTGGCGCCACTCGAGCACAAGGACGAGGTCGAGGCCTACGCCCGGGCCGGGATCACCGCGATCTCGATGGAACTGGTGCCGCGCATCACCCGCGCGCAGGCGATGGACGTGCTGTCGTCGCAGGCCAATCTCGCCGGCTACAAGGCCGCGCTCGATGCCGCCGCCGAGTTCGGCCGGGCGATGCCGATGATGATGACCGCCGCCGGCACCATCAAGGCGGCGCGGGTGCTGGTGATGGGCGCCGGGGTCGCCGGGCTGCAGGCGATCGCCACCGCGCGGCGGCTCGGCGGCGTCGTCTTCGCGACCGACGTGCGCGCCGCCGCCAAGGAGCAGGTCGAGAGCCTCGGCGCCACCTTCCTCACCGTCGACGAAGAGGCGATGAAGAGCGCCGAGACCGCCGGCGGCTACGCCCGCGAGATGGGCGAGGATTTCCAGCGCCGCCAGCGCCGGATGATCACCGACGCCCTGAAGCGCATCGATATCGTGATCTGCACTGCGCTGATCCCCGGCCGCCGCGCGCCGGTGCTGCTGACCGAGGAGATGCTGGGCGCGCTGGCACCGGGCTCGGTGGTCGCCGATCTCGCGGTCGAGGCGGGCGGCAATGTCGAGGGCAGCAAGCCCGAGGAGACGGTGACGACGCCAGGCGGAGTCAAGATCATCGGCTACGCCAACGCGCCGGCGCATATCCCGGTCGATGCCAGCCTGCTTTACGCCCGCAACCTGTCGGCGTTTCTGCCGCTGATCGTCGACCAGGAAAAAGGGCTCAAGATCGATACCGACGACGAGATCATCAAGGCGTCGCTGCTGACGCTGGATGGCGCCGTGGTCAACCCGGCCCTGGCGGCATCACCAGCGTCGGCGCCCGCCGCGGCGGCCGGCTGACGGAGGAACCATGGCGGATCCCGCCTCGCTCGCACAAGCCGCCGGCGAGCTCGCCGGCGATGCCCATTCGCTGGCGCAGAACCTCGACCGGCTCGCGCAACAACTCTCGGCGCTGCCGGCGGCGGCGCCGCATGGCGGGACACCGTTCGTCTTCGAGCTGACGGTGTTCGTGCTGGCGGTGTTCGTCGGCTACTACGTCGTCTGGCGCGTCACGCCGGCGCTGCATTCACCGCTGATGAGCGTCACCAACGCGGTGTCGAGCGTCATCATCGTCGGCGCCTTGATCGCCGCCGGTCCGGCCGGCTTCAGCTTTTCGAAGATCATGGGGTTCATCGCGGTGACCCTCGCCGCGGTCAATATCTTCGGCGGCTTCATCGTCACCCAGCGCATGCTGCAGATGTTCCAGCGCAAGAAGTAACGGACAGAAAGAAGAATCCGTGGGCGAAAGCTATTCCGCCTTTTTCTACCTGATCGCCTCGATCTGCTTCATCATGGCGCTTCGGGGCCTGTCCTCGCCGGAAACGGCGCGGAACGGCAATTATTTCGGCATTGCCGGCATGGTCATCGC
>JASHUW010000173.1 GCA_030039815.1 Alphaproteobacteria bacterium | reverse complement strand
GGAGGTCACCGCCGCGGTCATCGACGGCCCGCAATCGGTGGTGTGGGACGAGGCGGAGAACCGGCTGCACGTGCAGAAGGGCATCCTCGCCTGGTGCCTCGCCTAGCGTCGGCGCAGACAAGGGCGCTTTCAGGACTTATATAAGGTTCCTCTCCCCCGCGAAGGCGGGGGTCCAGGGGCCATTGCCTTATCGCTCGCCCTGGGTTCCCGGTTCCGCGGGAACGACGATTGATGTTGAGCGGGAGTTCCCGATCTTGGAGACCGACCTAAGAACCGACGACGTCGTTCAGCCGTTTCAGCTTGACCCGTTCGCGCTGCGCGGCCGGCTGGTGCGCCTCGGGCCGACCGTCGACCGCATCCTCGCCCAGCACGATTATCCCGAGCCGGTCGCGACCCTGCTCGGCGAGGCGATCACCCTGGCGGTGATGCTCGCCGGCGCGCTCAAGTATGACGGTGTCTTCACCTTGCAGACCAAGGGCGACGGCCCGGTGCGCCTCCTGGTCGCCGACGTCAAGACCGACGGCGCGGTGCGCGGCTACGCGCAATACGACGCGAAACGCCTCGGCGAAATCGTGCCGGAGAACGGCGAAAGCCCCTCGGTGCCAAAGCTGCTCGGCGCCGGCTACATCGCCTTCACCGTCGACCAGGGCGACGAGACGCCGCGCTACCAGGGTATCGTCTCGATCACCGGGGCGACCCTCGCCGAATGCGCCCAGCATTATTTCCGCCAGTCGGAGCAGCTGCAGGCCGGGCTCAAGCTCGCCGTGGCGCGCGCCGGCGAGGAAGGCGCGTGGCGCGCCGGCGGCCTCATGCTGCAGCGCGTGCCGCCCGAGGGCGGCTACGCGGTCATCGCCGACGATGTCGAGGACGCCTGGCGCCGCGTGATGGTGCTGATGAGCTCGACCACCGCGGCTGAGCTGGTGTCACCCGACCTGCCGCCCCGCCGCCTGTTGTGGCGCCTGTTCCATGAGGAGGAGGTGCGGGTCTACCAGACCCATGCGGTCGAGGCGCGCTGCCGCTGCTCGCGCGAGCGCATCGCCGGCATCCTCAAGGCCTTCCCGGTCGACGAGATCGACGAGATGAAGAAGGAGGCGGTGACCACCGTCACCTGCGAATTCTGCAACACGCGCTACGAATTCGCCGCCGCCGACCTGGAGCGCATCGCCAGCGCTTAGACGGCCGGCGGCGGCGATGTGATCCCTCTCCTCGATGGGGCAGGGGTTCTATCGTGATGATGCACGGCCGCGGATCATGTCCGCCGCCTTCTCGGCGATCATGATGGTCGGCGCGTTGATGTTGCCGCCGACGAGGTCGGGCATCACCGAGGCGTCGACCACGCGCAGCCCCGCCACCCCGCGCACTCGCAGTTCCGGGTCGACCACCGCCATCGCGTCGCTGTCCGACCCCATCTTGCAGGTGCCGAGCGGGTGGTGCGCGGTCGCCGCGGTGGCGCGGATGTAGGCGTCGAGCTCGGCGTCGCTCTCGACCCCGGGCCCCGGCTTCAGCTCGCGCGCGACGAAATCCGCGAGCGGCGGCGTGGCGCCCATGCGCCGCACCAGCTTCAGCCCGTCGCGGATCGTCCGTTTGTCGTTGTCGGTCGCGAGGAAATTCTGCCGGATGCGCACCGGCGCGCGCGGATCGGCCGAGGACAGCACGATCTCGCCGCGGCTTTCCGGCCGCAGCATCACCGCGCGCAGCGAGAACCCGTCGGCGAAAGCGCGCTTGAACGGCGGCAGATAGGGCGCGGCGCCGGTCGCCACCGCGCGGAACAGGAACTGGATGTCGGGCAGCTCGACATCGGGCCGCGATTTCACAAAGCCGGTCCAGCCGGAGGGCGTCTCCGCCGCCGGCCCGGTGCCGAACCAGTAGCAGCGCGCCAGCGCGGCGACGACGCGGTCGAGCCGCAACGTCGCGACAAACGGCCCTTGCCCCGCCCGCGCGAAATCGGCGAGCACCGACAGATGATCCTGCAAGTTCCGGCCGACCCCGGGCAGCGCAATGGCCGCACGAATGTCATGCTCGGCGAGCCGGTCGGGGTCGCCAATCCCCGACAGCATCAACAGCTGCGGCGAGTTGATGACGCCGCCGCAAAGGATCACCTCGCGCTCGGCATGGGCCACCCGCGTGTCGCCGCCCCACTCATACGCGACCCCGACCGCGCGGCCAGCTTCGAGCGCCACGCGGTTGACCGCGGCGCCGGTCTCGACCGTGAGATCGGCGCGGCCGAGCGCCGGGCGCAGATAGGCTTCGGCGGCGCTGCAGCGGCGGCCGTCGCGGATCGTCTGCTGCATCAGGCCGAGGCCTTCCTGCTGCGCGCCGTTATAGTCAGGCGTCGCCGGCATTTGCAGCGCCGCGCCGGAAGCAAGGCAGGCATCGATCAACGCGTCGCGGAATGTCGTGGTCTGCACGGTGAGCGGCCCGTCACCGCCACGGAATTCACCGGCGCCGCCCTCCCATGTCTCCTGGCGGCGGAAATAGGGCAGCACCTCGTCATACGACCAGCCGGCGCACCCCTGCTTCGCCCAGCGGTCGTAATCGCCGCGATTGCCGCGCACATAGGCCATCGCGTTGATCGATGACGAGCCGCCGATCACCTTGCCGCGCGCGCATTCGATGCGCCGGTTGTCGAGCGCCGGCTCGGGCTCGGTGAAGTACATCCAGTCGTGCAGCCGCCTTTCGAGGATGCGCCCCCAGCCGATCGGGATCTTGATCCACGGGTCGCGATCCCAGCCGCCGGCTTCGAGCAGGAGGACGCGCGTGCCGGCATCCTCGGTCAGCCGCCGCGCCAGGGTGCACCCGGCCGACCCAGCGCCGACGATGACGTAGTCGTAGGATTTTGTGGGCATCTATTCGCCCCCGGCCAGAATAGTCGAACGCATGTTAAGATGTTGCTGGGCTTCCCGAAATGCCTCTCCAATCGCCTCCCGCGGGCTTGACCCGCGGGTCCACGAATAGTTTCCCTCTTATTCGTGGATGGCCGGATCAAGTCCGGCCAAGGGGACGAGAAAGCTGATAGGCTGAGGGAAAAGTAGAGGATTAACGAATGGGCGAGTTCGCGCTGGGTCAGCCGGTGCCGCGGTTCGAGGATCCGCGGCTGATACGCGGCGGCGGCCGCTATGTCGACGACCTGAAGCTGCCTAACATGGCCTATGGCGTTGTGCTGCGCTCGCCGCACGCGCATGCTCGCATCCGCTCGATCGACACCAGCGCGGCCAAGGCCGCGCCCGGCGTGCTCTTGGTGCTGACCGGCGCCGACTGGGCGGCGTCGGGCTGGAACGACCTGCCGACCCCCGGCGGCCTGAAGCGCGAGGGCGGCCGGCCCGCCGGCAAGATCCGCTTTCCCGCGCTGACCCAGGACAAGGTGCGCTGGGTCGGCGATTACCTCGCGTTTGTCGTCGCCGAGACCCGGCACCAGGCGGAGGACGCCGCCGAGCTGATCGCGGTCGATTACGAGCCGCTGCCCGCCGTCGCCTCCAGCGTTGCCGCGCTGGAGCCCGGCGCGCCGCTGGTCTGGGACGACCGGCCCGACAATGTCTGTTTCATCTATCCCGAGGGGAACCGCGCCGCGACCGAGGCGGCGCTCGCCAGGGCCGACCGCATCGTCAAGCGCAAGTTCGTCATCAACCGCGTCACCGCGGCGGCGATGGAGCCGCGCGGCGCCGTCGCCAGCTACGACAAGGCCGAAGACCGCTACACGATCTACACCGTGCTGCAGCGCGCGCACGGCTATCGCGCCGAGCTGGCGCAGATCATGAAGGTGCCGGAGAGCAAGATCCGCGTCGTCGCCGGCGATATCGGCGGCAGC
>JASHUW010000172.1 GCA_030039815.1 Alphaproteobacteria bacterium | reverse complement strand
AACCAGCGGGTTGGCGCCGTTGGGCACGGCGCTGTCGATCTCCGCCTTGGTCGCCGCGACCAGGTCGGCTGGTACCGATTTCGTGTAGGTATCGCTGTTGTAGACGGACTGCCGGGACGGCGGCATGTGCGTCGCCTCGAGCGCCGAGGCGGCCATCGCCTTTGTCGTGAGGTACTGGATCGCCGTCCAGGTCGCGTCCTTCTTCTTCGACGACGCGGCAATCGCCGGCCCCCAGGAGATGAGCGTGCTGTGTGCGCCCGCGGGGCCAGCCGGCAGCGGCGCGACGCCGACCTGATCGACGATGCGCGACTGCTCGGGATCCTTGAAGAAGGCGATGAAGTTGGTCGCGTCGATAAACATCGCGGCATGCGCCTGTTGGAATAGCGGGTAGCTGGTCTTCCACTGCATGCCGACGATGTTGGACGGCCCGGCGGCGCGCAGGATGTCGCCGTAGTAACGCAGCCCGTCGACAAAGCTCGATGAGGAAAACTCCGGCTGCCCCTTATCGTCGAGCCAGCGTGCGCCATAGGCGAAGACGAACGGCGCCAGCGTGTACACCGCCTGCACGCCGTCGCCGCGGGTGACGAACCCGGCGACATTGCCGGCCGGGTCGTTGAGTGCCTTCGCCGCGGCCATCAGCTCGTCGAGCGACTTCGGCGCGGACAGCTGCTTCGCGCCCAGCATTGCCTTGTTGTAGAATAAGGCCTGCAATTCGATCGTGATCGGCACGCCGATCTGCTCGCCGGCCGATTGATGCGTCTTGAGGATGTTGGGAAAATAGTCGGCGAAGTCCCAGCCGGGCGCGGTCAGGTCGGAATGGATGTATTTGTCGAGCGGTTCGTACCAGCCGGCGCGCGAGAAAGCGGCCATGTCCCAGGACGGGAGCGTGAAGAACCCGTCGACCGAGCCGGGGTCGGAGCGCAGCAGCAGCGGCAGCTTCTGGCGCAGTTGATCCTCGTAGATGATCTCCCAGTTGATCTTGATGCCCGTCGCCGCTTCCAGCGCCGGCAATTGCTTTTGCGCCCAGGCGGTCCAAGGATGCACCGAGACCATGAAATGCAGCTCGGCGCCGCTGAAGCGCTTCCAGTCGAAATCGGCGGCGCTCGCTGGCCGGGCCAGCGCGCTCGCCGCGGCTGCGCCGACGAAAAGCCCCAGCGCCTCGCGTCTCGTCCGATAGGCGGTCATCCGTCCCTCCCGATGCCGTGTTTTTATCCATTTGACCGGGAGCATGCCGGAGAGCGCGAAGGGCGGAAAGCCTCTTCGACGACGCAGCCTCGCTGCACATCCGCGCTCGGCGCGCGAGAGTAGCGAGGCATGGCGACGCTCGCGCTGCGCGGCCTGGGCAAGCGGTTCGGCGCGGTCGACGCCGTGGCCGGGATTGACCTCGATATCGCGGACCGGGAGTTTGTCGTGCTTGTCGGCCCGAGCGGTTGCGGCAAGAGCACGATCCTCAGAATGATCGCCGGGCTCGAGGTGCCGACATCAGGCGAGATCGCGATCGACGGGGTCGTTGTCAACGAGCGCGAGCCGAAGGACCGCGACATCGCGATGGTGTTTCAGGACTACGCGCTCTACCCGCACATGACGGTGGCGCAGAACATGGGGTTCGCGCTCAAGTACCGCCGCGTGGCGCGTGCCGAGATCGCCGAGCGCGTCGCGGCGGCGGCGCGGCTTCTGGAGATCGAACCGCTGCTGTCGCGTACGCCGCGGCAGCTCTCTGGCGGCCAACGCCAGCGTGTCGCGATGGGGCGGGCGATCGTCCGCGACCCGAAGCTCTTCCTGTTTGACGAACCGCTGTCGAACCTCGATGCCAAGCTCCGCGTGCAGATGCGCACCGAGCTGAAACAGCTGCGCGTCCGCGTGCCCACGACGACGGTCTATGTCACGCACGACCAGGTCGAGGCGATGACCCTCGCCGATCGGATAGTCGTTCTGAACCAAGGCCGGGTCGAGCAGGTCGGCACGCCCGAGGAAATTTACGACACGCCGGCATCCGTCTTCGTCGCCGGCTTCATGGGTGCGCCGGCGATGAACCTGCTGCCCGGTCGGGTGGAGGGGCGGCGCTTTATCCTGGAAAATGGTGCGGAATTCGACGGCGGGCGCGGCGACGACCGCGAGGTTTGGTGCGGCGTGCGGCCTGAAGAGCTGCGTTGGGTCCCGCCGGGGCAGAAGGCGAACGGCGCCCACCTCACCGGGACGGCGCTGGCGGTCGAACCGCTCGGGCCGGACACGCTCGTCGCGGTTGATGTCGGCGGCGCGACGATCGCCTGCCGCCTGCCGCCGCGCAGCGTGCGGGCCGCCGGCGAGCGGGTCACGCTCGCGCTCGATGCCTCACGCCTTCATGTGTTCGACCGTGCCAGCGGCCGTCGGCTGTAGTAGAGAAAGGCAAAATCAGGGGAGGCAACGATGATGAAGCGGCGCACCTTTCTCGCGACGACCGCGGCCGCGGCGCTGGCCCGGCCGGCGATCGCCCAGACCAGCAAGAAGCTGACGTTTCTGTCTTGGAACATCGTCGACCAGGCCGAGATGTTCAAACGCTGGTTCGCCGCGTTCCAGGCGGAGCATCCCGGCGTCGAAATCGAATGGCTCGACA
>JASHUW010000171.1 GCA_030039815.1 Alphaproteobacteria bacterium | reverse complement strand
CGCGCGTCGGCTGGTGGCGGCTTTATCGCATCTTCACCAAGTACCAGGTGCCGGTGACGCTGTTCGCCTGCGCCAAGGCGCTTGAGGCCAACCCGCCCGCGGCCGAGGCGATCGCCGCGACCGATTGGGACATCTGCGGCCACGGCCATCGCTGGATCAAGCATTTCGAATTGGATGAGGCCGAGGAACGACGCCAGATCGCCGCGGCCGTCGAGCTGATCCGCGAGACCACGGGCAAGCCGACGCTCGGCTGGTACTGCCGCTACGCGCCGTCGGAAAATACCCGCCGCATCGTCACCGAGCACGGCGGATTCCTTTACGACAGCGACGCTTACAACGATGAGTTGCCCTATTGGGTTTGGCTGCACAACAAGCCGCATCTCGTCGTGCCCTACACGCTGTCGACCAACGACGTGAAGTTCGGCCGCGGCGTGTTCGGGCCGGGCGAGGATTTTTTCGCTTATCTGCGCGACGCGTTCGACGTGCTCTACGAGGAGGGCGCCGAGCGGCCGCGGATGATGTCGATCGGCCTGCACATGCGGCTCGCCGGGCATCCGCCGCGCGCCAAGGCGCTGATGCGCTTCATCGAATACATCCAATCGAAGGACAAAGTGTGGATCTGCCGGCGCGCGGATATCGCCCGGCACTGGATCAAGGAGCACCCGGCCGCCTAAGGCCGCCGCACCGTCAGATCGCCAAACCCGTAGCCCCACGCTTTCAGCAGCGCGGCAAGGCTGTCCTGACGGACCGTCATTTCGCCGCCGGAGGCGTGGATGACGCCGCCCTTGCCGGTGCAGATCATCACATGGCCGGGAACATAAATAAGGTCGTTGCGCCGCAAATCGGTGATGTGCGCGGCCTCGACGCGCTCGCCGAGCGTCTCGCGCTGCATGTCGGTATCGCGCGGCGCGGCGACGCCGAGATCGCGAAACGCCTCCTGCACCAGCCCCGAGCAGTCGATGCCGAGAAAGCTGCGCCCGGCCCAGAGATACGGGCAGCCAAGATAGAGCGAAGCCGCTGCAACGAGATCTGCTGAACGCGGCGGAGCGGTCGACAGGCAACTCTCGGGCAGAAATCCGCCGCCTTCGAGCCACACATAGGCCGTGCCGCGACATTCGAGGCCGGCCTGTGCCACCGCGACCGGCGCGTGCCGCGGCAGGAAATCGATGATCGGCGAGCGCAAATCGGCCTCGGCGTAGCGATAGGCGCCCATCGAGGTGATGTAATGCGTCGTCGCCGGCGCGTCCCCCGTCGCCAGCGCTGCGGCGTCGACATAGCCGACATAGGAGTCGCGCGCCGACTGGCACCAGGCGTACCCGCGCTTTTCCTCGAAGACGCGCACCGCCTCGCCGTAATGAAAGAACGTGTCGAGCGCCGCATCCGGCTGTGGCGCATGCCGCACCGGCAAGAGCCCGACCGCGACCCGCGTCGGTCGTCCCTTGGCATAGCGCGGCGCGCGAAACCGGCCACGCAGCGTCACGTCCGCGAGATCGTCGCGGATCGCGAAGAGCCGCGGGTCGAGGCTCATTCCTTGCGCGCTCGCGGGACGACCAGCTGGGTCTGCGTCACCAGCGCCGCGAGCTTGCCGTCGGGGCCGTAGATCGAGGTCTGCACGACGATGGTCCGCCGCCCGACATGCAGCGGCACGCTCACCGCGGTCAGCCGGCCGGGCGGCGTGGCGCGAAAGAAATTGCTCTTCGATTCGACCGTCGTGGTGCTCATGTCGGCCGGTTTGTTGAGCCCCGCCGTGGTGCCGCCGACATCGTCGGCGAAGGCCATGTAGGCGCCGCCATGAACGATGCCGAGATTGTTGAGATGGCGCTCATCGGCGTCGAGCTCAGCGACCACCTTGTCCTTTTCGGCGCTGACGATGCGGATGCCGAAATGCTCCGGCATGTTCCTGCGCGGTTCGACCGTTGCCATCTTTTTCCTTCGCCTGAGTCAGCTGGTACGCGGCGGCGCCTTCCACGTTTCATAAGCGCGCATCAGATCGCCGAACAAGAGGTCCGCCATCGCCTCGTAGCCCGGCGTGCTCAGATGCACGCGGTCTTGCATGGCGAGGGGCGGGTTCGCCCGGCTCATCCGGTCGATGCTGCAGACCCCGCCCATCGCCTCGAACCAGTCCCAGTAGGCCCAGCCATTCTCCGTCGCCGCACGACGCTCGATGCCGCGCACCGGGCCGAGTTTTGCCGGCTCGTGCCAGGCGCACGGATCGCTGCCGCCGCAGGGCGCGGCCGTGCAGCCGTGGTCGAGGCGGTTGCCGTCGGGCGGGCCAAGGATGAGGATCGGAACTCCGTGCGCCGCGCGCCGCAAGGCTTGGACATTCTCCGCGAAACGCCCGGCATAGCGGGTGAGGTCGAGACCGTCGTCGAATCCTTCATTGGTGCCGAAAGCGACGATCAGCAGCGCCGGCCGGCGGTCGGCCAGTTCGTAGAACACCGCCTCCGGCGTCATCTGATCGAGAAGCCCCACCGTCGCGCCGATCGTCCCGTGATTTTCGTAAATCACGCCGCGGTCGTCGCGCTCGACATCCCAGCCGAGCAACACGACGGGTGGCCGTCCCTCCGCGCGCAGCTCGACCTGATGCGCCGGGCGTTCGAGCGGCAGGTCGAAGCGGGTGATCGCGGTGACAGCGGACGCGGTCGATACGCGCACCGACGCGGCCCCGTCTGCCGAAACCGTGAAGGCCGAGCCGTTTGGTTGCGTCAGGTACTCGACCGCGAAGCGATCGAAACCCGCCGGCTCGGTGCTGGTGATGGTCATGACCGCGTCGCGCGGCTCGCTTTCGGCGGCGACCGCGTCGAGGCCGAGCGCGACGCCGGCACGGTCGTTCGGCTTCACGTGCTTCCAGCCGCGCTCGGAAACGCTGACGAGCTGCGGCAGGTAGTACTTGTACGGCACCCCGGCCGGCAGCCAACCGCGGCCGGCGGCGCCGAACCGCGCCTGAAGGCGCTGGCGCATCCGCCCGCTCAGCGAATCGTTGGCGGTATGGCTATCGCCGATCTGCAGGATCCGCACCGGCGGGCGCGCCGTCCCGTCATCGAGCGCGGCGAAGAACGGCGCCAGCGCCTCGGGCGAGGTCAGTCGCTGAGGCTTGGCCGGAGATGGCGCCTCGTTGGTACCGAAGCAGGCTTGCAGCAGCAGGATGATGCCGACGGCAAACCCCGCCAGTGAAGTCCATAGGACGGCGTTGATGCCTCGTCGCCGTTCAGTGCTCATTCGCCTGGAGCGAGGGCAGCACGCTGATCACGCGCTCCGCGACCAGCTCGTACCCGGCCGCGGTGAAATGGATGCCGTCATCGTTGCGCAGCCGCTCGGTGACGCCGTTGCGGTCGGGGCCATAGGCGGTGAACTGCCCTTGGTTGTCGGCGATGACCGTCCACAGCGGCAAGAACGTGCCGCCGTAATGCGCCACCTCATCGGACATGATGTCGTTGATATAGCTCATATCCGCCGAATACTGCGGGCTGCGGGCGATGGGATTGCCGCACCAGATGATCTTGAGCCCGCCGCCGGTCAGCGCGGTTAGGATCTTGTCGACCCGCTTGGCGTACTCGTCGCGCCACTCGTCCGAGCGGAAATGGATGTACTTGCCGTCGTCGTCGCGCATGTCCAGCCGGTCATTGGCGCCAAACATCACGACCGCAATCTCGGCCTTGTCCTTGTCGACGAAGTTTTGGACCGGCGCCAGCCACTCGCTTTGCGAATGCACCAGCGCCGCGCCCGGATGCGTGCGGTTCAACACCTTGTAGCGCGGATCGTCGATCAGCACCCGCTGCAGCCCGCCGGCGAGGCCCTGCGCCTGGCTGTCGCCGAAAACCACCACGCGGCCGACACTGGCATCGTCGTCGGCGCGCGCCAATCCGGCGGAACAGAGCGACGCAAGCAGCACGACAACAGCCAGCCATCGGGTGCCGCGCCCGATGCCCTTTAGCCAAGCGATTTTCCGCACGGCGACCTGCCCCCCGGCCCCCACCATATCGGCCGCTCCTTTGATACTGCGGTCTTGTGCGCGGCGATGCAAATCCATTTCCGGCGCATCGGCGGGATGCGACGCGCTGTCGCCATACCGGTCCGCCGGGCCGCTTGCCGGGCGTCGCGGCGCCCGATAGAACCGCTCGGCGCGCCCGGTCACGACGTTCGAGATGCTGTTCCCGACGCTCGACTTCCTGCTGTTTTTTCTCGTCGTGGCGGCGCTGCTGGTCGCGCTCGACCGGCATTTTGCCGCGAAGAAGGCGATGCTGGTCGCCGCCAGCTATTATTTCTACGCGCAGTGGGACTGGCGCTTCTGTTTCCTGCTCGCCGGCAGTACGGCGATCAGTTACGTCGCCGGCCTATTGATCGGCGGCAGCGGCGATGCGCGATACCGCCGCGCGGTGTTGAGCATGGGAGTCGCCCTGCACCTTTTCATCCTCGGCGTCTTCAAATACCTCGATTTTCTCGTGCTGTCGGCTAACCAGCTCGCCCATATGCTGGGGCTCGAGCACGAGCTGCCATTTTTCGAGGTGCTGCTCCCGGTCGGGATCTCGTTCTTCACGTTTCACGGCATCTCCTACATCACCGATGTCTATCGCGGTGATGTCAGGGTGTGCCGGGCGCCGCTCGACATGGCGCTCTACATGTCGTTCTTCCCGCAGCTGGTCGCCGGGCCGATCGTGCGCGCCGCCTATTTCCTGCCGCAACTCGCGCGGCCGTCGAGCGAACCGATTCCGGTCGCCGCCTCGCTGTTGCTGATCCTCGGCGGCATGGTCAAGAAGGTGATCATCGCCAACTACCTGGCGACCGGGCTGGTCGATCCGGTGTTCGGTGCGCCCGACCAGTATGGCGGCCCGGACCTCCTGCTGGCGACCTATGCCTACGCGGTCCAGATCTATTGCGACTTCAGCGCCTATACCGACATCGCGATCGCGGTCGCAGCCCTCTGCGGGTTCCACTTTCCGCGCAATTTCAACCAGCCCTACCGCTCGCTGCGTCTGCGCGAATTCTGGCAGCGCTGGCACATGTCGCTGTCGTTCTGGCTGCGCGACTATCTCTACAAGCCGCTGGGCGGCAACCGTCACGGTCGGCTGAACACCTACCGCAACCTGATGATCACCATGCTGCTCGGCGGCATCTGGCACGGCGCGGCATGGAAATTCGTGATGTGGGGCGCGCTGCATGGCGGCGGGCTCGCCGTCGAACGGATGAGCCAACCTTGGCTTGGCCAGCGCCCGGCGAGCCGCCTCGGCGCGATCGTCGCATGGCTCGTCGTGTTCCATTTCGTC
>JASHUW010000170.1 GCA_030039815.1 Alphaproteobacteria bacterium | reverse complement strand
CGGCGCTGGTCGCGCTCTCCGCGAAGTCGATCTCCGACCGTTCAAAACGCCACGTCTCCCGGACGACAATAAAGTTGTCGATGAGGATGCGGGGCGTGTGCGCCGTCGGCAGCATGATCGCGAAGTTGTCGACCACGATCCGGGCAAGAAGCCCGCTGAATGATTGCAGCAGGTCGAATTGCAAGGCGCCGTCGCGGCTGGCGATGACCAGATCGCCGTCCGCCTTGCGAATTTCCAGGGTGTTGCCCGCAAGCGTGATGGAACCGGGCGGCGGGACCGAGTCCAACGTCAAGGCCGCAAAATAGTGGTTACCCGAGGCAAGCACCGGAAAGTTGCGCGCCGCTCGCCGCGAATATCGCTTCGGCGTTATCGGCGCCAGGCGTATTCCGGGCAGGTCGGCATCGATCCCTCGAAAAATATCGTCGGGATGGGGGTGCTGCTCGATGAAGAACTGGCCTCTCAGGGTGTTGGCACCGAGATGAAGTTCTCCGAGCACGAAATGACAGTCTCCCGCATTGATGGCTTCGCGGCTCGAGCCGGCGATCATCAGATCCGGGCTGTGGTAGCAGGCGCCGGGCCAGCCCGGCGCCGGCGCATCGAACGCCTCCGCTATGCGAGACTGCAAATCGTGAGAGGTGTACCGCACGAGCTTTGCGGATTCCGGCGGTGACAGGATCTTGGCCCAACGCTTTTGCAGCTCCGCGGCGAACCCGGAGAAGGCGGTCTCTTTCGAGAGCAGGTTCAACGCGTAGTTATAAAACTCGACAAACCCGACCGTGTCGGCGCCGCGCGCTTGGACCATGCGATCGAAGAGCGCCAAGAAGGCCGCCCGACAATGCTGGCCCACTTGATATGTCAGCCAGCGCGCGCTCAGCAGGATGAGCGTCAGAGGCGGTCCAAGCGAGGCAAGGATCGGCGGCCCGATCTGTATCGCGACGTCCCGCTGGCAGTCTTCGAACACCAGGGTGCGTCCCCAGTACATCTGTCCGGCAGAGCGGCTCGGCTTCGCGCCGGTGAGCGCGGTGAAGCGCGAGTCGAGATCCAGCAGCGCGCGATGCAGCCTGTCAGGGTCCCCTGCGGCCGCGGCGACCGCCGCGCGAGCGGCTTCGAGCTTGGTCACGGGCGCCATCGCCGATCGACGCAATTCTTCATCCGAGATCCGCTCCAGCTGCTCACGAAGCCGACGTTCCGGATGCGCGTCGAACGGCAAATCGAAACTCAAGGAGATCAGCCGCTCATCCCGCAACTTATCGAGGATCGCGGCGATGCGGTCGCGTGTCAGCCGAGGCCCCGATCCCTCGTGACAAAGCCGATCCGCCAGTTGACACGTCGTGCGAACGCCGTCGCAGGCCGACAGAACCGCTAGCTCCTCTTTTGTAAGGGTAACAGGTGGTTGGAACGGTCGGCGCACCGTCAGACCCGTCGAGTACGCTACCGGCGTGCGGCGGGCGACAATCCATGGTTTGAGCGCATCCGCCGCGGAAAGCCGCTCGGCGAGGAGATCGATGGCCCACTGCTCGAAATACACCTCCCGGGAGCGGAGGAGCTGCGCACCGGGTTCAACATCGAGCGCCTGACCACGATCGGCGAACCGCGCCCATCCGACCGGGCCGAAAAAGCCGATCGTCTCATTCTTGACGCAGTAGCGATGCAAGTAGCTCGCGATCAGCTCCTCATGTTGGCGATGTTTGCTGGACCGCGCACCGGCGTCGCTTCGAAGCAACGGCTCGATGCAGGTTCGCAGCACGGGATGATTTTGCCATATCACCGCCTCGCGAAACCGAGACGTGGCGGCGGTTTTGCGGACCGCCCGCGAGGACTCGTCGCGCGCCGCGCTAAACAGCCGATCGAAGTGCCGGCGCGCCACCGCGATCTCCGCCCTGGCGCCGTGCAGACCGCGGAGGGCGGCATCGATTTCCGGACATCCCAACGGATCGGGCAATCGTTCCGACTTGAGCTGCCGGCGAACCCGCGATAGCGCCTGCGCCAGCGCGGAATTGTCCCGCGCGCGGGCAGTGTCAAACGCCTCACGAACTTGCGCCTCAATGTCGACACGTAGGGCTTGGAAGGCGGCCTCAAGTCTGAGCAGCTCGTCCGCCGCTGCCGCGCATTCCGGGAATGCCAGGCTCAGGACATCGTCGGCCGGAAACCCCGCCGACCGAAGCGCGGCCCAGCGCCAAACCGCCCACGTGCCACCGGGTAGGCCGATCAAATGCTCCGGGAGCGTCGGTTGGTGACGCTCCGCACGGCTCCCGAGAGGCGTTTCGGCAGTCAGCAACATAGTCACCGCTCATCGCCGTTCAGGGTTGCATCCGCTGAGCTCCAGCGCTCCGGTTAATGCCCGTCGGCGGTCCCCGAGCCGGGCGGCATGTCTTGATCTGTTGCGGGGGCGCCCTTGGGCGGCACGTAAAGGCTCGACATCACGGTGGCCTTGGCCGCCGCAAGCTCCCCGATGCCGCAATGCCGAATGCTCGGATCGATCGCCGCATAAACGGCAGGCTCGTACAGGATCACTTCGTGTTCAGGGCCGTAGAGGGGCGCCAACGCCTCGACGAGCGGCGCAAGGCCGAAAGCCGGCTCGGTGTCGGCCGCGACCGGTCCCCTTTCGCCAAGACCACCCACGAACCGTAGGATGAGGCCGGACGAGGTGTCGGGCCGGCGCCGTCGCGTCAGGAAATCCGCGGCGTTGTACATTTGGTAGCCCTGCCGCGGATCGAGCCCCAGATCCGCGAATAGACAATCCTCCATCGACACACCGGGCGCCACGACAGCGCGATAACCCTCGGCGCGCGACCGTTTTATGGCCTCGTGCGACGCGTGCCCGCCTATGGCCGAAGCACCCTGGTCCGCAATGCATACGGATAGCCCGGCCCGGACATAGCCGAGCGCCCGCTCGACGATTCGGTCGGCCCTTTGCGGGGGCGGTGCGTTTCGCTCGTCGGGTCCGTCTGGCGCTTCGACCCGCGCATTGAGCGAGCGAAGCCAGTGCTCGGTCAACGGATCGGCGCCGAGATAGATCACTTTGTCCGACTGCTCGATCCGGCGCTGTGCTTCGATCGTCACGTGGCTTACCGCCGTCGTTCCCATGCTGACGACAACCAGCGACCCGATGCCTGCGCGGCTTTCGGCCGTCGCGCCCTGCTGGTCCTCTTCCGCCGGATGCGGCGCTGTCACGGCGTTGCTCGACATGGCCGCTGTGGATGTGGCGGCAGAACCGCGGATCACGTCCCGAGCACGTCGGGACGGCGAAGACGCAGGCTGCGGTGGGAGAAAGGGGTCTCTCACCCCCGCCAGTGCCGCACCGGGATTGTCGCCATCGTTCAGCATGACGGGCCGGCCCCGTGTTCGGCGCGAGCGGCCTGAAGGCATCGGACCAGCGCAACCAGGGTGTGACTGACGAAATCGATGCGTACGCTCGAGGTGGTCAGGCTGCCTCGGACCCCGCCCAGCGCGCGGTCGGGGTCGCGCATACAGAAGGTATCTTGCGGATAGATGATCAGCCTGGCCATGAAGCGGAGCGCTTCGCGACAGGAGCGCGCGTACCGTGCGGCGCGCGCTTTGTCGCCCGTCCGGCGGGCGAGCCGCCATGCGGCGACCATCCCCTCCGCCAGAAAAGCGGCGTGAAAACTGGGACCCGTGGGCGACATGTCGGTGACGAACGCGCCGTTGCACTCGAGCTGCCAGTCCAGCGCCCAGTCGGCGATCTCGAAAACGAATTCTGCCTGCGCGGGATCGCCCGTCAGCTCGTGTATCGCGGCCCATGCCTGGGTCTGCCAGCCGACCATGCCCCAAGGATGCAGCAGACGGAAACGACGGCGGTACCAATCCAGCTGCGCCGAAAGGCGATCGAGCCGGGGCCG
>JASHUW010000169.1 GCA_030039815.1 Alphaproteobacteria bacterium | reverse complement strand
GTGACGACGTAGCTGACCGTGTCGCCGTTTATTTCGCGCCGCAGCCGGTCGGCTGCTTCGCACACCGCGTCGAACGCGTCGCCACGTGCCTCGAACAGCGTGACGATCTCGCGCTCGGTCAGCGTTTCCCCGGACGTGGCACGGTCCAGGATCGGCTGGACCGCCGCGGCGAGGGCCGGCGTTCGCGTCGGTCCGGCAACGGGAGGCGGTTCGTCTCCGGCGCCCGTCGTCCATTTGTCGGCGCGCGCCAAGCCCTGTCCGTCGATGCGGCGCAAAGTCGGCGTGCGTAGCGCGGGATCGAGCCATGCCGTCGGGTTGAGCGCATATTCCGGATACACCGCCAGCCGCTCGACCAAGACCTTGCCGGCCTTGGCCGTCTGCTCTGCCAGCCGGTCCAGTTCCGGCCAGGGCGCTTCTGGGTTCACGTGATCCGGTGTCACCGGTGACACGCCGCCCCAATCGTTGATGCCGGCGGCGACCATCGCCTCAAGTGCGTCGGGCATCAGGTTGGGCGGCGCTTGCAGGTTTATCGCGGCTCCGAAGACCAACCGCGCCACCGCGATCGTCCACAGATGGTCGGCCTCGCCGGGATCGGGCGCGTCCGCCATCTTCGTACCCGGCTTGGCGCGGAAATTCTGCACGATGATTTCCTGGATGTGGCCGTGGCGTTCGTGCAGCTCGCGCAGCGCCAGCATCGCCTCGATCCGCTCGCGCCGGGTCTCGCCGATGCCGATCAGGATACCGCTGGTGAACGGCACCGCCGCGTCGCCGGCCGCCTCGATCGTCGCGAGGCGTCGTGCCGGGTGCTTGTCGGGCGAGCCGAAATGCGGGCCGCCCTTCTGCGATAGTCGCTCGCTTGCGCTCTCCAGCATGATCCCCTGTGACACCGAGACCTTGCGCAAGCCTTCGAGATCGTCGCGGCTCAAAAGGCCGGGGTTGAGATGCGGCAACAGCCCGGTTTCCTTGAAGACGAGCCCCGCCATCTCGGCGAGGTACTCGAGCGTCGTCTCATGTCCCAGCGCGGCAAGCTCATCGCGCGCCGCGCGGTAGCGTAGCTCGGGCTTGTCGCCAAGCGTGAACAGCGCTTCCTTGCAGCCTGCCTTGGCGCCCGCGCGCGCGATGTCGAGCACCTCGTCGCGCGTCAGGTACGCGCGCTCGCCGCGGCGCGGCGGATGCGCAAAGGTGCAGTAATGGCAGACATCGCGGCAGAGCTGGGTCAGCGGGATGAAGACCTTGCGCGAATAGGAGATGAGGTTGCCGTGCCCGGCGTCGCGCAGTCGCGCGGCCACCCGCATCAGCGCCGGCAAATCCTCGCATTCGGCGAGCGCCAGCGCGTCCGCTTGGCTGAGCCTTTCGCCAGCTTCGGCGCGGTCGAGGATCGTCGCGAAAAAGTCCGTCACTCTGCCCCCATCTCGTTCGCGTGCTGGGCGATCAACCTGCCGGCGCGCGTTGTCGCGCCGAGCCGTGCAAAATGATGGAGGTCTTGCGGATTGTCGATATCGAAGGCAAGCCCCGGCAGGCGTAGGACGCATGGCTCGATACCCTGGGCGCGGGCGGCCGCGAGGTGCGGAAAGAAGCTATCTTCGCCGAAGCGCAACGGCACGGCCTGCGGCGGAGACATGAGGATCGCGTTCGAGCCGAGATCGTCATGCGCGGGCGCGATTGTAAAGGACGGGGCACCGCCATGCGCGGCGATCAGCGTCTCGATTTCTGCCGCCGTGACCAGCGGCAGGTCTCCTGGCAGGGTCAGCATCGTGCCATGGCCTTGCGTGATCAGATGGCGAGCGCCGGCATTGACCGCGCCGGTATGCCCGTCATGCGCGCCGTCGGCGAGCGTCGCCATCCCATAGCGGTCGGCGAGGACTTCCGCTTGCGGATCGACGGTGACGAGGACCGCGCCGCCCAGTCCTTTGACCCCGGCGACAACTTCGATCACGTCCTCGAGCAGTGCCAGCGCCAGCGCCTGGCGCAGCTTGGCCGGCAGCACCGGCGCGAGGCGCTGTTTGGCGCCGGATGTCTCCTTCACCGGGATAATGGCCCATACCTCGCCGGGATCGCTCATCGCACTCGGTCCGCCGCGGCGAGAACGATGCGGGCGAGGTTCTCGCGGTCTTCCGGCGTCACCATGAGGGTCGGCGCCAATGTGATTGGGAGGTCGAGGCCCGCGACCGCGCCGCGGTCGGCCTCGTCGGCGATATAGATATCGAGAAAGTCGCGGTAGTAGCGCGCGACCGCCGCCGCATCGACCGGCAAACCCAGCTCACCCATCATCTTTGCCGTCGGCCCCTTGACCGCTTTGCCGCCGATGATCGGTGACACGGCGACGACGGGCGCCCGGCAGGCGCGCAACGCGTCGCGAACACCGGGAACCACGAGGATCGGGTCGATGCTGATGAACGGATTCGACGGGCAGATCACGACTGCCCGCAGGGCGGGGTCGGCGAGAGCGGCGACAACGCAGGCCTGCGGCCGCGCCGCGTCTGCACCGGCAAACTCGATCCGGCGCACGATCGGCTCGCAGCGCAGCCTAACGAAATAATCCTGGAAATCGAGTCGGCCGCGATCGGTATCGAGCCGGGTGCGGACCTTGTCGTCGCTCATCGGTAGAATGCGGGCGGCAATGCCGAGACGCCGGCGGAAATCGTCCATGATCGCGGACAGGCGCTCGCCCGCGGCAAGCCGGCGGGTTCGCTCAACATGGGTGGCCAGATCGCCATCGCCGAGCCGAAACCAGGTCTCGCCGCCGAGCTTTTCGAGCGCGTCCATGAACGTCCAGGTCTCGTCGCGCCGGCCCCATCCAAGCTCCAGGTTCGCTTTATCCGACAATGTATAAAGCAGCGTGTCGAGATCGGGGCAGATCGCGAGGCCAAGGTGCTCGAAATCGTCGCCCGTGTTGGCGACGATCATCAGCGCATCGCGTGGCAGGGTGCGGTAAAGCCCGAGCGCAAGCTTGGCGCCGCCGACCCCACCCGACAGCGCCAGTACCTTGCCGTCAACACTCATCGGAACAGGTCGTGCTCCTGCGGGCGGACGAGCGCGCCGGCGTCCGCCTCGGGTGCCGTCCAATGCAGGCCGCGCACTAATACCATCGGCATCGCCTCGGCAGCCTGGCCCATTACCAGCGAAGCCGCCGCGGCAATCTCGTCGGCAAAGCCGGTTTCAGTGACCTCGAGCGCCCGGCCGAACAAGTCGGGATGGCCGCGCCAGTCGATGATCGAGGGCAGCCCGGCCGACCCGATCGCCACGCCGACTGTGCCGCGCCGCCACGGGCGGCCGAAGCTATCGCTAATGATGACGGCGATCGGCACGCCATACGATGCGACAAGCTCCTCGCGCAGTGCGCGCGCCGAGGCGTCCGGGTCGATCGGTAGGAGCAAGACGCGGCTATGCCCGTCGCCGGGTGCGACGTTCGAATGGTCGATGCCAGCATTGGCCATGACAAAACCAAGCTGATGCTCAGCAATAATCAGGTTCGGTCGGTGCCGGACGATGCGTTTTGACTCGGATAGCACGAGTTCGCAGAACCGCGCGTCCTTGCCCGTGTCGGCGGCAAGTTTCTCGGCGCGAGGCGAGGGAATCACGCTGCCGATATCGGCGAAGCGGTCTTCAGCCTTCGACACGATCTTTTGTGCCACGACGAGCACGTCGCCCGCCACCGGCGCGATTGCGGCATCCACCAGCGCAGAGATCGCCAGCGCGGCAAGGTCGTCGCCCGGCTGCACCATGGGCACGCCGGGTAGGCCAATGATTTCGACCCGATTGGGCATGATCTTCCTAGCTAGCCAAAAGCCTTGCGCAGTCGCGGTACGACCTGCTCGGCGTAGAGCTTTAGGAACCGCGCCTGATCCGGGCCGGGAGCATGGAACACGAGATGCGTGAAGCCCAATTCGACATAAGGCCGGATGCGTTCGACCTGCTCGTCGGGATCGCTCGACACGATCCAGCGGCTGGCGGCCCGATCCAAGGGTAGTGCGTCGGCGCGCCGCTCCATCTCGATCGGGTCCTCGACCCCCATCTTCTCCTCGGGCGACAGCGCCAGCGCGGCCCAATGCCGCGTCAATTCCTTGGCGTGCTGCGGGTCGGCGTCGAACGACACCTTGACCTCGATCATCTTTTCGAGGCTGGCATGTTCGCGGCCGGCGCGGGCGAGACCTTCGGTTACCTTACCTGTGAGCTCGGTGTAGAGCGCCGGGTTCTTGCCGCTGGTGACGATGAAGCCCTCGGCGATCTGGCCGGCCATCTGTGCCGCGAGCGGTCCGGATGCAGCAACCCAGATCGGCACCTTCTGCTTGGGCTTGTCGTAGATCGTCGCGCTTTCGGTTTTGTAGAATTGGCCCTCGAAGGTGACGCGGTCCTGCGTCCACAGCGTATTGATGAGGCGGATCGCCTCGCGCAGCCGGTCGCGGCGCTCCTTGGCGCCGGGCCATTCCATCGCGGTCGACGGCACCTCGTTCAGCGACTCGCCCGTGCCGACGCCGAGCACGACCCGGCCGGGAAACATCGACCCCATCGTGCCAAAGGCCTGCGCGACGATCGACGGATGGTAACGGAAGGTCGGGGTCGCGACGCTGGTGCCGATGACGACCCGCTTGGTGCTGGCGCCGAGCGCGCCGAGCCAGGCAAGCGAATTGGGGGCGTGGCCGTCGGTGTGCTTCCAGGGCTGGAAGTGATCGCTGACAAAGACCGAGTCGAACCCGACTTCTTCCGCGAGCGTCGAAAAGTCGAGCAATTCGCGCGGTCCGAACTGCTCGGCCGACGCCTTGTATCCAATCTTCAGCACAACTCTGCTCCTTTAGACCTTGGCCAGTACGTCCTCGCGCAAGCGTTTCATATTGCCGACGACCTCGTCGGCACTGGCGCCGTCAAAGCTGAAATCGACCGCGGCGACGCCGAGATCACGCAGCGCGCGTAGGTCGCCGACGATCGCATTGTTGCCACCTGAGAACAGCCGGCGATCGCCATTATCCGCCTTTTCAGGGATTGCCGCGCCGCGTGCCGCGACACGATAGGCGAGGGCGACTTCCTTCGGATCGCGGCCGGCATTTCGGCAGGCGCGATGTAGCCGCTCGATGCCGCCTTTGAAGCGCTCCAGCGTGTCGAGGCGGAACGCCGGGTTGGTGCCGATCGGATACCAGCCGTCACCCAATTTTGCGGTGCGGCGCAACGCGGGGCCGCTTTCGCCGCCAACCCAGATCGGCACCCGCTTCTGCACCGGGCGCGGCTGAAAGAAGATGTTGGAGAACTTTACATACTTG
>JASHUW010000168.1 GCA_030039815.1 Alphaproteobacteria bacterium | reverse complement strand
GAAGGGCGCGTCGAGAACGGCATCTTCGTCGCCAACACAATCCTCGCCAAGCACGACGAGAAGTACATGCCCCCCGAAGTCGTGGCGGCGCTGAAGAAAAGCGGTCACTGGCAGGAAGGCGGTGACTCCGGTGCCTTGGCCGGCCCGCCGCCGGCGCATTTCCGCTAGCGGTTCAGCCCTCCGACGCGCGATTGGTGCGCGCCGTCGCCGACAAATAACCCGGCAGATCGGGCCAGCCGTAACCCGACGCGGCGACCTGGCTGCCATTGAACGGCAGTAGCCTGCGGCGCACTTCCTTGCCGCCGAGCCGCTGGTAGAAAAATCGCGCCGGATTGTCGCGCAGCACCCAGATCACCGCCGAGCGGTGGCCTTGCGCGACCAGCCGCCCGAACAGCGCCAGCAGCAGCGAGCGGCCGACGCCCTGGTTCTGCCAGTCGGGCGCGACATAAAGGGTGAAGATCTCGCCGGTGAAGTTGGGCTCGCCGCGACTCGCGCCACAGCTGCCGAAGCCGACGAGATCGCCATCGCGATGGAGGGCGACCTTCACGCTCGCGGCGTCGCGGCGCAGCAGATTGGCCCAGCCCGCCTCGCGCCGGTTCGGCGTCAGCCCCGCGAGATAGGGCGTGCCGAGAATTCCGGCATAGGCCGCCTGCCACGTTTCGACATCGAGCCGGGCGATTGACCCGGCATCGTCAATCCGGGCGGCGCGGATGCTTATTTCGCTCATCGCAAAAGCATTCTGCGCCTTTTTGCGCCGGGTGGGGAGGGCCGGCATCGAGACATTCGGCGCGGTGGCAATGCGGCTGCCCGGCGACTATCTTTTGCCCATGATCGATCACCGCCTGTCGCTGCTCGGCGCGATCGTATTGATCGCGCTTGTGGCGTCTTCCGCCTTCGCGGCAAACAAGCCGCAACCAAAACCCGCGCCTTCCGCCGCGCCTGCGACGAGCACCGATCCGGGCCCGGCGAAATCGCTCGGCGGCGCCGGATCGTGGAACGCGTATGTCGCGCAGAACAAGGCTGGCAAGGTATGCTATCTGGTTGGCGAGCCGCGAAAGACCGAGCCCGCCGGCATGAAGCGCGCCGCGGTGATGGCGATGGTGACGCATCGCACCGCCGACGACGTCAGCAATGTCGTGAGTTTCGATGAGGGCTATCCGCTCAACGAGAGCGACGACGTCACCGTCGAGGTCGGGCGCGACAAATTTCCGCTCTTTGCCAAGGACGATACTGCCTGGGCGCGTACCTCGGAGCTTGACAAGACCATCGTTTCGACCCTCGCCAAGGAGAAGGAGGCGATTGTCAAGGGCACGCCGGTCAAGGGCCATCCGACCGTGGACACCTATTCCCTGTCCGGATTTTCCAAGGCTTTGGCGTTGATCGACAAAGCTTGCGACGTCAAGCGCTGAACATGGATATCGATAGAGATAAGAAAAATCTGGTCGGCCTCGGCCGTGTCGAACTCGCCGCGGCGCTGGCGGAGCTTGGCGCCGAGCCGTTTCGCGCTCGCCAGCTGTGGCATTGGATTTATCACCGCGGCGCCACCGATTTCGCGGTGATGACCAGCCTGGCGAAAGCTTTTCGCGAGCGGCTGGCCGAACGCTTCGTGCTGCGCCGCCCGGCGGTTGCGGCAGCGCAGGAATCGCATGACGGCACGCGCAAATGGCTGCTCCGCTTCGCGGACGGCAACGAGGCGGAAACCGTCCACATTCCCGAGGAAGACCGCGGCACGCTGTGCGTTTCGTCACAGGTCGGCTGCACCCTGACCTGCCGCTTCTGTCACACCGGCACGCAGCGCCTGGTGCGCAATCTCAGCGCGGCGGAAATCGTCGGCCAGGTGATGCTGGCGCGCGATGCGCTGGGCGAATGGCCGTCTCCCAAGGAAGACCGGCTCCTCACCAACATCGTGCTGATGGGGATGGGCGAGCCGCTCTACAATTTCGACAATGTCGCCGCGGCGATGAAGATCGTCATGGACCCGGAGGGCTTGGCGATTTCACGCCGCAAGATCACGCTGTCGACCGCCGGCGTGGTGCCGATGATCGCGCGCTGCGGCAGCGAGTTGGGGGTCAATCTGGCGATATCGCTGCACGCGGTTAGCGACGAGTTGCGCGACGTGCTGGTGCCACTCAACCGGAAATACCCCATTGCCGAATTGCTCGCCGCCTGCCGCGCCTATCCGGGATCGAGCAATGCCCGCCGCATCACCTTCGAGTACGTGATGCTCAGGGGGGTCAACGACAGCCCGATCGAGGCGCGCGAACTGGTGCGGCTGTTGAAGGGGATTCCGGCCAAGGTCAACCTGATCCCGTTCAACCCGTGGCCTGGCGCGCCGTACGAATGCTCAACCGACGCGGCGATCGCGGCGTTTTCCGACATCGTCTTCGCCGCCGGCTACTCCGCGCCGGTACGCACGCCGCGCGGCCGAGACATTCTCGCCGCGTGCGGCCAGCTCAAATCCGCAAGCGTCAAGACGCGGCGCGCTGAGCGCGTCGTCGAACCCGAGTTGGCCTAGTCGTCGATAATCACGCTCCAATCGCCGCGGTGGTGGCCGTGTCGATGGCGCTGCGCGGGACGCTGCTTGCCGCCGCAATACCAGGCTACGCCGGCGAGCACGACGCCGAACGCCGTGAACACGGTGATGATGGCAGACAGCACGATGATGTCGAACAAGGGCATAGAACGTACTCCGGTCGTCGAACGACCGGAGTTGACCGCCAATCCACTCCCGCGACCTTGATCTGAATCAATTGCCTGCGACTGCGCAGTTATTTCTTCTTCCAGGCGAAGTTGTAAGTGCAACCGTGCATGCCGATGTTTATCCCTGCCGTGGCCGCCCCGGTCGCGTCGACCTTGCCGTACATCAACGTTCCTCGCGCGCTATGCAGCTGCAGTGCGCCCTGCGCATTGACAGCGCCTTGATACACTTCGTCGCCCTGCTGAGTCTTGGCGTTGCCGCCAGAGATTGTCAGCATGCCGGGGACCGGGGATTTCACCGTGCACATACCGGTTGTGCCGTTGGTGGTCAGCGATACACCGGCATAGGTCCCATCAAAGATGGTCACCGCCTGGGCGAATGCATTGAGGGGCGAGGCGATCGCCATCGCCGAGACCACGAACCCTGTGCGAAGGAGAAGATGCATGGTTAGCTCCGTCTTGAGTGTACGGTGAGTAAGCGCTCCGCCGCAGCCTAGGGTTTTTTCTGCCAGACCATCGCGTAGCTGCAGGCGGGGAGCTTTACCGTCGCCTTGATCGCCCCGCTGGTCTCGATCTGCGCGTCGAAATGCAAGTTGTTCGGCGCCTGCAGCGTCAGCATGCCATGTGGATCGACCCATCCGCTGAATACGCCGCTGTCGCCCCAGATCGCATGTGCGATGCCGCCGGTAATGACCA
This sequence comes from Alphaproteobacteria bacterium, assembly GCA_030039815.1. Classification (GTDB taxonomy): domain Bacteria; phylum Pseudomonadota; class Alphaproteobacteria; order ATCC43930; family CGMCC-115725; genus DATARH01. The sequence continues at coordinate 4,607 of JASHUW010000168.1, read as the reverse complement.
CTTGAGGCGCACCAACCGGCGGGCAGGTTTGCGGTGTGCCACCACCGACCGGCGCGCTCGAAACCTTTGTATAAGTGCCGTCAAAGCTCGTCGTGACCTGCGCGAGGGCCGATGCGGTGACCACCATTGCCGAGACGAATAAAGCTGTGCGAAACAGCGTGCGCATGTAGTTGATCCTCCGCAAATCGCGCACCGCGTTGTTGCGGCATTTGGCAGGGAAAATCAATGGTTGAAACGGCGCAGCCCGGCGAGGTCAAAAAGGTGGTTCTCGCCTATTCGGGCGGGCTCGATACCTCGGTCATCCTGAAATGGCTGCAGGAGACCTATCGCTGTGAAGTGGTCACCTTCACCGCCGACCTGGGGCAAGGCGAGGAGCTGGAGCCGGCGCGCAAAAAGGCCGAGATGTTCGGCGTTCGCGAAATCTACATCGACGATCTGCGCGAGGAATTTGTCCGCGATTTTGTTTTTCCAATGTTTCGCGCCAACGCGCTTTACGAGGGCCAGTATCTGCTTGGCACCTCGATCGCCCGGCCGCTGATCGCCAAGCGCCAGATCGAAATCGCCCGCGAGACCGGCGCCGATGCGGTGGCGCACGGCGCGACGGGCAAGGGCAACGATCAGGTGCGCTTCGAGCTTTCCTATTACGCGCTGCAACCCGACATCAAGGTTATCGCGCCGTGGCGGGTGTGGGATCTAACCTCGCGGACGCGGCTGCTCGACTACGCCGAGAGGAACCAGATCCCGATCGCCAAGGACAAGCGCGGCGAGGCGCCGTTTTCGGTCGACGCCAACCTGTTGCACATTTCGGCCGAGGGCAAGGTGCTCGAAGACCCCTGGTCCGAGCCGGAGGAATACGTCTACAGCCGCACCGTGGCGCCGGAAAACGCGCCCGACAAGCCGCAATACGTCGAGATCGATTTCGTCCGCGGCGACCCGGTCGCGGTCGATGGACGGGCACTGCCGCCGGCCGCGTTGCTGACCCAGCTCAACGAGTTGGGCGGCAAGCACGGCATCGGTCGGCTCGATCTGGTCGAGAACCGTTTTGTCGGCATGAAGTCGCGCGGCGTCTACGAGACGCCGGGAGGCACGATCCTCCAGGCGGCGCATCGCGGCATCGAAAGCCTTTGCCTCGACCGCGGCGCGATGCATCTGAAGGACGAGCTGATGCCGCGCTACGCCGAGCTTATTTACAATGGCTTTTGGTTCTCGCCCGAGCGCGAGATGCTCCAAGCCCTGATCGACAAGAGCCAGGACAAGGTCGAAGGCCGGGTGCGACTCAAGCTCTACAAGGGCTTGGTGCGCGTCGTCGGCCGGCAATCGCCCTACAGCCTCTACAGCCAAGCGCACGTGACCTTCGAGGAAGACGCGGTCTACGACCAGCGTGACGCCGAGGGCTTTATCAAGCTGAACGCGCTGCGCCTGCGGCTCGCGGCGCGCCGCGACCGAGGATAGCCGCCACCGCAGGCCGCACGCCGTCCGCGACCGCGGGTCAGAACAAGGCGGGCGCAAGATACTCGTAGAGCAGCCGCTCCAGGAAGAATAGCAACAGGATCAGCACCACCGGCGAGATGTCGATACCGCCGAAGTTCGGCAGCACCCGGCGGATCGGGCGCAGCGCCGGCTCGGTCACGCGGTAGAGGAAATCGCCGACCATCGAAACGCCGCGGTTGTAGCGATTGATCACGCCAAAGGCGAGCAACCAGGAGAGGATCGCCTGGGCGATCAGGAGCCAGACATAAATGTTGATCAGGGTGTGAATTAGCCACAGTAGCGCGAGCATTTGCCTTCCGCCGCGATCTTGCCCTCCGCGACGGTAGCCGCAGCTTTCGCGATCCGCAAGGTTGAGCGGCCCACGTTGGTGCGCGAGTTTGCCCAACGTTTTCGGGGCAGAGCAAATGCCTGGCCGGCGGCGGGGGCGCGCTTGACAGGCCCAGACCCCTTCCCCATATTCCGCGCGCCCAGCGCCGGACCAGCGGCGTCATTCCGGGCGAATCGGTCGTCGGTCGATCGGGGCTGTAGCTCAGCTGGGAGAGCGCGGCGTTCGCAATGCCGAGGTCAGGGGTTCGATCCCCCTCAGCTCCACCAACCAAGCGTTGATCGTTCTTTACGGGCCCGCTGCAAGGGAGGCCGGAATGATCGGTAGGACGCTTCTTCTGATTTCACTCATTCTCGGCTTCGCGATCGCCGTGGCCATGCCGGCCTCGGCGCAGACGCCCGGTAGCCCGCCGCCACCCCCGCAACAACAGCCATCGCCACCGGCTCACGCCTGCCCGCCGGGCACCCACTGGGAGGAAGCGGGCTATGTCGCGCACGGCAAGTGGCGCGCCGCGCGCTGTGCCCGCGACAACGGACGAGAATAGACGCGCTGCCGCGACATTTCGCGCCGCACCAAATCCGGCTAGGCTTATGCGCTGATCCTCGAAGAGGAGCCGAAGCGATGGGCTACACGATCGTGCGCGGCGGGCGTGTTCTCGACATCGCCGCCGGAGCCGCTACCCCCGCCGACATCCTTGTCGAGGACGACACGATCCGCGAAATCGGCCCGCCCGGCCTCGCTGCGCCCGAGGGTGCCGCGGCGATCGATGCGTCGCGCCGGCTGATCCATCCCGGCTTGGTCAATGCGCACACCCACTCGCACGGCAATCTCGGCAAGGGCATGGGCGACCGCTGGCCGTTGGAGCTGCTGCTCACCGCGGCGCCGATGCTGACCGGCTATCGCGGGCTCGATGATCTGCGGCTCTCGGCGCAGATCGGCGCGGTCGAGATGATGCTGAAAGGCTGCACCGCCTGCTACGACTTGTTCTTTGAATGGCCGGTGCCGACGCGCGACGGGTTGGCCGCGGTCGCTTCGGCCTATGCCGATTTGGGCATGCGCGCGGTGATCGCGCCGATGGTTGCCGACCGTACCTTCTTCGAGGCGATCCCCGGCCTCGCCGACGCGCTGCCGCCGGCGCTGCGCGAGAAGGTGGGCGGGCTGCGCCTGGCGCCGCGTGACGAGACGCTCGCCGCCATCCGCGCCGGGTTCGACGCGTGGAATGTCGACCGCGAGCTGGTGCGCCCGGCGGTGGCGCCGACCATCCCGCATCACTGCTCCGACGAGTTCATCCTCGGCTGTGCCGGGATCGCGCGCGATTTCGCGGTCGGGCTGCACAGCCATGTCGCCGAATCGAAGGTGCAGGCGGTAGCGAGCCTCAAAGTCTACGGGATGACGCAGACCGCGCATCTCGATGCGCTCGGCGTGCTGGGCCCACATTTTACCGTCGCACATGGCGTCTGGCTCGACCCCGACGACATGGCGCGGCTTGGCGACCACGGCGCTTCGGTCGCGCACAATCCCGGCAGCAACATGCGGATCGGCAGCGGCCTCGCCGACACGCGCGCCATGCTCGAGCGCCGGGTCAATCTTGGTATCGGCACCGATGGCGCGACCTGTGCCGACAATCAGAACATGTACGAGGCGATGCGCCTTGCCTCGTTGGTCTCGAAGGTGCAGGGGCCGGAATGGCAGCGCTGGCTGACAACGCGCGAAGCGGCGCTGGCGGCGACCGAGGGCAGCGCCCGCGCGCTTGGGTTTGGCGACAAGATCGGGCGGATCGCGCCCGGCTGGAAAGCCGATTTGGTGATGCTCGACCTCGATCATCCCAACTGGCTGCCGCTCAACGACCCGGTCAACCAGCTCGTCCATGCCGAGGACGGCACCGCGGTCGATAGCGTGATGATCGGCGGGCGGCTGGTCGTGCAAAACCGCAAGCCGGTCGGCGTCGATCTCGGACGGCTTCGCGAGCGCGCCGAGGCCGCGCGCGAGCGGCTCTATGCCGCCAATGCCGACAACCGCGCGCTCTACGCGGCGCTGGAGCCGGTGGTCGGCAGCTATTGCCCGGGCCTCGCGCGCATGCCCTACCACGTGCACCGCTACGGCGCGCGGGCGGAATAGCCCTCGCTATCCCCCGCTGCCGATCTGCCGCCACCAGCGCCAGGTCAGCGCCATCACCGCCAGGCCCTCGATGCCGCTGATGACCGTCGCCTGCGTCGCGCCGATCCACTCGGCCATCAGCCCGATATTGACGAAGCCGATCAGCCCCGACCCGATGCACAGCGACAGCACGCCATAAAGTCGGCTGCGCATCTCCGCCGGCGCCGCCAGGTAGATCAGCGTCGCCTGCATGACGCTGAACCCCGAATTGGCGAGACCCGTTGCGAGCAGGGCCGAACCGGCGAGGAACGCCTCGGGCGCCAAGGCCACGCCCATCATCAGCGTCAGATAGCTTAGCACCGCCCCGACAAAGAGCCCGGTGAAGTGTCGCGGCCGCGCCCAAAGCGCAATCGCCGTCGCGCCAAGGAATGAGCCGACCCCGGTCATGCTGGCAAGGATGCCGATCCCGCTCGCGGCGAGGTGCAGGCTGTCCTGGCCGATGACCGGGATCATGCTGGTGAATGGCCAGCCGAACACATTGTAGGTGACGGTGATCGCAAGCACCGCGACAAGCCGCTTGTCGCGCCGCGCCAGCAACAGGCCCTCGACGATGTGGGCGAACATTGCCCCCTTCCCGAGGGGAGCGACGTTGTTGCGGTGCCGGATGCGCAGCGCCGCCGCCACCGCCACCGCG
>JASHUW010000167.1 GCA_030039815.1 Alphaproteobacteria bacterium | reverse complement strand
CAGGCACGGACGCCCCCCTTGGCGAAGAGTTCATGGAAGACCGAGAAAATCTGCGCCGGGTCGCCGACCCGCCGCATCGCGAAATGTTGATGCGCCGGAGCGACCTCGCTATAGGCTCGCCACAGATCGCTGTCGCGCGACAGGCCGGTGAGACTGCCGCTGGTGCCGTCGCCAACCTCGACATAGGCGAAATACTGGCAGAGCGGCAGCACCTCGCCGCCGAGCAGCGAGACGCAGCGGCTGCTGTCCGCACCATAATTGTCGCCGTCCGAGGCCTGCGCGCCGTAGATGTTCCAGCGGTCGGTCGAATAGCGCGCCCGAGCGATCTCGAGCATCTTTTCAAGCGCGGTCGAAACCACGGTGCCGCCGGTCTCGCGGCTGTAGAAGAACGTCTCCTCGTCAACCTCCTCGGCGGTCGAGGTGTGGCGGATGAACACGACGTCGACATGCCGGTAGCGGCGAATAAGGAACACGTGGAGCAGCATGAAGAAGCGCTTGGCGAGATCCTTCATCGCCTCGGTCATCGACCCCGACACGTCCATCAGGCAGAACATGACCGCTTCGGTATTGGGCCGCGGCACGCGCTCGAAGCGGCGATAGCGCACGTCGAGCGGGTCGATATAGGGGATGATCTTGCTGCGCCGCTCGCTCTTTTCAAGGAGCAGCTTGAGGCGCTCGACCTCATCGACGGCGCCGCGCGCCTCGGCCTTCGCGATCTCCTCGCGCAGCGCCTCTAGATCGCCGAGCTTTGGCCGCTTCAGCGAGATGCGACGCGCCATGCTCTGCTTCATCGTGCGCGGCACGCTGAGATTGGCGGGCGAGCCGGTGACGGTATAGCCGGCGCGCTGCAGATCGACCGCGGTCGTGTCCTTCAACGTCTTCTTGACCAGATCGGGCAGTTCGAGATCCTCGAAGAACATGTCGAGGAACTCTTCCTTGGTCAGGGTGAACTCGAAGGCGTCCTCGCCGCTGCCGTCGGGGCTGCCCTCGCGCCCGCCGCCATCGCCGCCGCCCTGCGGCCGCGGGATCTCGTCGCCGCGGACGTATTCCTTGTTGCCGGGCACGACATGATCGGTGCGCCCGGTGCGGCGGCTGTGGTGGAACACCGGCTCCTGGATGCCGCGCGTCGGGATGGCGATCTTTTCGCCATGCTCGACGTCCTGCACCTTGCGCTTGCGCAATGCATCCTGCACCGCGCCCTTCACCTCGGCGCGCGCCCGCTCCAGAAACCGTTGGCGATTGCTGAGGCTCTTGCCCTTCGGGTTCTGCCGGCGATCGACGACGTTCATCAACCCATCCTTCTACCGCCGACGCCGCAAGCTAGCCGGCTTTGTTCACTCGCATGTACCACTCGACCAGACGGCGCACCTGCCGCTCAGTGTAGCCGCGGGATACCATGCGCTCCAGGAAGTCGGCGTGCTTTTTCTCGGTCTCGGTGTCCTTCTTGGTGCCGAAGCTGATGACCGGCAGGAGATCTTCCACCTGGCTGAACATCCGCCGCTCGATCACCTCCCTCAGTTTTTCGTAAGACTGCCACGAAGGGTTCCGGCCGCCATTATTGGCCCGCGCCCGCAGCGCGAACTTGACGACCTCGTTGCGGAAGTCCTTCGGGTTGGCGATGCCGGCCGGCTTCTCGATTTTCGACAGCTCCTGGTTCAACAGCTCGCGATTCATCAGCTGGCCGGTGTCGGGGTCCTTGTAGTCCTGGTCCTCGATCCACGCATCGGCGTAGGCGACGTAGCGGTCGAACAGGTTCTGGCCGTAATCCGAATAGGATTCGAGATAGGCCTTCTGGATTTCGTTGCCGATGTATTCGGCGTAGCGGGGCGCCAGTTCGGCCTTGATAAAATTGAGATACTTCTTCTCGACCGCGTCGGGAAACTGCTCGCGCCAGATCGCCTGCTCGAGCACGTACATCAGATGCACCGGGTCGGCCGCGACCTCCTGCGTGTCGAAGTTGAAAGTGCCCGACAGCACCTTGAACGCGAACCGGGTCGAAATCCCGTCCATTCCCTCGTCGACCCCGGCCGCGTCGCGGTATTCCTGCACCGATTTGGCGCGTGGGTCGGTGTCCTTGAGGCTCTCGCCGTCATAGACCCGCATCTTCGAGTGCAGATTCGAGTTCTCATGCGGCTTGAGGCGCGACAGCACGCAGAAGCGCGACAGGATGTCGAGCGTCGATGGCGCGCATTTCGCGGTCGACAACTCGCTGTTCTGCAGCAGCTTCTCGTAGATTCTCCGCTCTTCGGTCGAGCGCAGGCAGTACGGCACCTTGATGACCGAGATGCGGTCGATGAAGGCCTCGTTGTTCTTGTTGTTCTTAAAGCTTTGCCACTCCGCTTCGTTGGAGTGGGCGAGGATGATGCCCTGATACGGGATGCCGCCGATATTCTCGGTGCCGGCGTAGTTGCCCTCCTGCGTCGCGGTCAAGAGCGGGTGCAGCATCTTGATCGGCGCCTTGAACATCTCGACGAATTCCATCAGCCCCTGTGTCGTGCGGTTGAGGCCGCCCGAGAAGGAGTAGGCGTCGGGATCGTTCTGCGAATACATCTCGAGCTTGCGGATATCGACCTTGCCGACGAGGCTCGAGACGTCCTGGTTGTTCTCATCGCCGGGCTCGGTCTTGGCGACGCAAATCTGCTTCAGCCGCGACGGCTGCATGCGGATGACCGAGAATTTCGAGATGTCGCCGCCGAATTCCTCGAGCCGTTTCACCGCCCAGGGCGAGATCGTCCCGGTGAGCCGACGGCGCGGAATGCCATAGCGTTCCTCGATCTCCTTGCCCATGCTCTCGGGGTCGAAGAGGCCGAGCGGGCTCTCAAAGATCGGGCTGATCTGGTCGCCCGCCTTGAGAACATAGATCGGCTCCTTTTCCATCAGCATCTTCAGGCGCTCGGCAAGCGACGACTTGCCGCCACCGACCGGCCCCAACAGGTAGAGCACCTGCTTGCGCTCTTCGAGGCCCTGCGCGGCGTAGCGGAAGAAGCCGACGATCCGCTCGATCGTCTCCTCCATGCCGTAAAAATCTTCGAATGCCGGGTAAATCTTCATGGTGCGATTCATGAAGATGCGGCCAAGGCGTGGATCCTGGCTGGTATCGACCATGACCGGTTCGCCGATTGCGATCAGCAGGCGCTCCGCCGCTCCCGCGTAAAATGACGGGTCATCGGAACAGGCACGCAGATAGTCTTCGAGCGAGTACTCCACCTCGCGGCGATTCTCATAAAGCCGCGAGTACAGCCCAAAAATTCCCTCATCCAATGACGATCGCATTGCTCACCTCAATCGACGAATGTCGACACCGTCTTGATCAACCACTACGCATGTGAACGCGGCACCGCATGTAGTAATCGCAGCGCCGTTATATAAATTTCCGCATACAGCTGCCGTAGCGCCGCGCCCCGAGCGGCTTCCCCGTTTGCGACAATGCCGCGACCCTCGACGCAAGCCATATGCCAAGGCTTTGTGGCGACATTACGGGCGATCAGCGGGCCGACGTCGCCGAGTCGGCCGCCGCGGCGCAATACGCGCCGGCTAGGTCCAAATATGGGTTCTCTAGCGGACGTCAACAACATTTTGTGTGCCCCGCCGCAATTTGCCCAGCATATATGAATCCGCTGGGGAACCCAAACTGATTCTACCGCAACGTTGGGGGACTAAAATTATGCCCCACGGCCAAAAATTTAATTAAACGGCGTCGCGTCGTTTCGCCGCATTTCGGGCGCCGATCGAGCAGCCGTCGCCGCTTGCGCCGGGAGGCCGGCGACGGCAGCCGTCACGGCGTGCGCGCGCTGCGTGAGCTTCGTCTCCGCGTGCCAATTGGCGACCAGGGCCTTTGCGAGGTCGGCAGCGAGGCAGCCATAACCGGCGTCGGTCATGTGCAAGCCGTCGGCGCCAATCATCGACGGCGCGTCGGGCGCGTGGCTGCCCTGCCAATAGCGCATCAGCGCGAAACGCCGGAAGAGACCGACATGCTCCTCGTCCGCGGTGTCGGCCACCAGATCTTCCATCCCCGGGTAGGAGCGGCGCTCGAGCACGCGCGGCGCGTATTGCAAGTCCATCAGCACCACGTCGATGTTGTTGCGCTTCAACAGGTCGACGCCTTCCCGCATCCATTCGCCGTCGGCGCCAAGATCGTCGCGGCGCAGTACCGCGTTAGTGCCGACCTGCCAGATCGCGAGATCGGGATGCGCGGCGACGACGTCGGCGCCAAGGCGGGCGAGCTCTTCGGGCGCGTCCTCGCCGCCCCTGCCGCGGTTGACGACGCGGATATCGTGCTGCGGCAACAGCCGGCGCAACTCGACCTCAAGCCGGCTGGGATAAGCGAGATCGGGGCTCGTCGCGCCGATCCCCGAGGTAGAGGACGAACCCACCGCGACAATGGTGAGCGGGCCGCCTTCGCTGACGCGCGCGGCGAAATGGGCGAGCGGCGCGATGATCGGCACACCGCCCGGCGGCGCGGCGCACAGCGCAGGGTCGTCCGCCCGCGCGGCGATCGGAGCCAGGGTGAGGAGGATGGCGGCCAGCCGGATCGCGAGGGGAGGGGTCATGGCACCGCCGCCCGGTGAACGATCTCGGCCAGCTTGCGCCCGAGACAATCATAGACGCGCGCGGCGAGCTTCGCCCGATCGGCGTCGGCGACATTGTCGAAATTGAACACGTTCTGCTCGCTCCAGTAGCGCATCATCTCGAAACGCGGAAAGACGTACACGTCCGCGAGGTCGCCGACGCGGTGCAACGCCTTCAGATAGGCTTCGAAATTGATAACCGTCGCCGAATTGGGCGAAAATTGCATGTCGACGAGAACTGTGTCGACTGCCTTATTTTTGAGCACATCGATTCCGTTTTGCAGTGTATCGGCGAAGTCGTCGACATCCGTGCCGCGCACTGCGTCAACGATCCCGACCTCCCAGACGACGAGCACCGGGTCGGCGGCGAAAACGTCGGCGGCGAAGCGCTCGTACATGTCCTTCGCGGACTGCTTCGGCACGCCCTTGTTGAGGACGGTGATCTTTTCGTTGGGAAAATCCCGGGCGAGATCCTGCTCCATCCGGTGCGGGTAAGAAAGGTCGGGCGAGCCCGCCGCCTTGCCGATCGTCGATGCGCCGCCGATTGCGACAATGGTCGCCGGCTTGTGTGCCGCCAGCCGCTCGGCAAGGTGCGGCAGCTTCAGGTCCGTATCGGTCATCTCGGGCGGCGTCGGGCAGTCCTCGGTATCGGCACGCGCCGGGCCGCCGGGCGCACAGACTGTGGCCAGCCCCACCAGCGCCGCTAGCGCAGAGCCGGCAAGCAATCGCCCCCAGGTCGCCATCCCCTTCCCGCCGCTCCCCTGCCTCATTGCCCGGCGGTTGTGACGGGCATTCGTTGCACCGCTCTGTACCAGTCGAGCATCCCCGCTGTCAGACACATGACCGCGATCCCCACGACATTAACCCCCAGCTGCATGGTCAGCCCAGTGTTGATTTCGGACATCAAAAAATGGCCGAGCGCCGACAGCAGGATGCTGAGGCAGAAAATTTCCAGCGAATGCCTCCCGCACAGCACCAGCGGCCGCGCCAGGGTCGTGCGCATGAAGCGCGCTTGCGGCGATATCAAGCGCGCCGCCAGCATCACCAGCGCAAAGAACGAGACGAGACGGATTGGCGAGAGGTTGCTCTTGTTGGTCGGCCAGAGCTGGCGCGCGAACAGGTCGGGCACTCCCTCCCAAAAATTGTGGAACGTCCAGCTCAGCCGGATCACGAAGACCAGCGCGGCCACCGCGAGCGCCGGCCAAAAGGCGATCTCAACGAGCCGCGCGCGGCCGCGCGCGTGCTGCTCCGCGTGTCCCAGCGTCGCCCCGAGGATGAACAGGAACTGCCAAGCGAGCGGGTTGAAGCTCCACACGTGCCCGGGCGGGTAGGCGGGCATGGCGATGCCGAACACCTGCACGGCAACATAAAGCAGCGTCGACGGGATCAGCACCGCAAACTGACGCCAGCCCAGGGAGATCAGCACCAGCGGAAATATCAACAGCATCACGATGTAGAGCGGCAGGATGTCGAGGAAGGTGGGCTGGAACTGCAAGAGCATCGCCTGGACCACCGCGACGTGCGGGTGCTCGAGGAAATCGCCGACCCCCATCTCCTCGTTGTACATCGGATTGTTGAAGGCGCTGACGGTATACGACACCTCGGCCATGAAGATCATGAACAGGAAGATGTGCGCGACGTAGAGCTGCCAGGCTCGGCGCAGCACCTGGACCGTCGCGATCAGGGCGCCGCGCGCGGCGAGCGCACGGCCGTAGACGAGCGAGGCGGTGAAGCCCGAGATGAAGATGAAAACCTCGGCGGCATCGGAGAAGCCGACCGACGAAATCGTGAAATAGTTCAGATAGTTCTCAGGAATATGGTCGATGAAGATGCAGATCAGCGCGAGGCCGCGGAAAAAATCCAGACGCAGGTCGCGCGATGGTGCCGGCAGTTGCGAGGCGGAGGCGGCTCTCATGGGATGGCGCGCGGCAATCTAGCAAACCCGCGTCGCCTTCGTCGATCCACCGGCCTCAAGGCCAGGCGGGGCCGGCTGACGGCCTGCCTCAATCGGCGGTCATGCCGCCGTCGACCGCGATAATGCAGCCGGTCATGTACGACGCGGCATCCGACGCCGCGAACATGATGACGCGCGCAATCTCGTCGGGTTTCCCGGCCCGCTTGAGCGGGAGGGTTGCGACCAAGCCGGCCTTGGCGTCGTCGCTGCCGGCAAAGCGGTCGAGCATGCCGGTTTCGATCGGCCCCGGCGCGACCGCGTTGACCCGCACGCCAAATTCGGCCGCCTCGAGCGCCGCCGCCTTTGTCAGCCCTTCGACGGCGTGCTTGCTGGCGACGTAGAGCGGTGCGCCGGGCAACGCCTTGTGACCGACGATCGAGGACAGGTTGACAATGGCGCCGCTCCCTTGCGGACGCATCACCCGCAACTCATGCTTGAGGCTGAGCATCGTGCCGAGGACGTTGGTGTCGAAGATCGTGCGGTAGCCATCCGCTGTCTGTTCACTCAGCGGGCCGGGCTGGCCTTCGGTGCCGGCATTGTTGACCGCGACGTCGAGGCGTCCGAAAGACGCGACCGCGCGGTCGACGAGGTTGCGCACGTCGTCTTCCTCGCGGACATCGGCGCGGACGAACTCCACCTCGGCGCCGGTGCCGCGAAGCTCGGCGGCAAGCGCGCGGCCCGGCTCGTCATGGCGGCCCGAGACGACGACCCGCGCCCCATTGCCGGCAAAGGCAAACGCGGTGGTGCGGCCGATACCGGTCAGCGCGCCGGTGATCAGAACGACGGGAGCAGCCATGGGATTGTCCTTTGATGAGACCGTGAGCGACGCGAGGCCACTCACCATCTAATCAAGAACGAAACCACGGCGTTTTTATGTCCGCAGGGTAACGATGATTGCCCTCATCGAGCACCGGGCGCAAACGCTCGACCGGGGCGGCGATGACGGCCGGCTCGCGCGCGAAGCACAGCCGCGGATAGCCCTCGCCCTTTGGATCGAAGGCGGTGCCCTTCGCCAGCCCGACCTTGGCTTTCGCCAAGAGGCTCCTTGGCAACGCTCTCCGGCGAAAGCCGCGGCCTACTTTTCGGCGCCTGAGACCGCGGAACGGCGGGTCCCGGCTTGGCCGGGGCGCGTGCCAATCAACGAATATTGACCGCGAAGCTGGCTTCGGTCTTGCCCTGGATTTCCTGTAGCGAGACTTCCGGCGCCATCTCCAAGAGCGTCATGCCGCCGTTGACCTTGTCGATCTGGAAGACGCCGAGATCGGTGATCACCATGTCCACCACATGCGCGCCGGTCAGCGGCAAGGTGCAGCGATGCAGCAATTTCGGCTCGTCCTTGGCGGTGTGCTCCATGAGCACCACGACGCGCTTCACGCCGGCAACGAGGTCCATCGCGCCACCCATGCCCTTGACCATCCGGCCGGGGATCATCCAGTTCGCGAGATCGCCGTTCTCCGCCACCTGCATCGCGCCGAGGATCGACAGGTCGATGTGCCCGCCGCGGATCATCCCGAAGGATTGCGCGCTGTCGAAATAGCTCGTCGTCGGCAGCTCGGTGATGGTCTGCTTGCCGGCATTGATGAGGTCAGGGTCTTCCTCGCCCTCATAGGGGAACGGTCCCATGCCGAGCATGCCGTTCTCGCTCTGCAGCTGCACGGTGATGCCGGGCGGGATGAAGTTCGACACCAGCGTCGGAATGCCGATGCCGAGATTGACGTAGAACCCGTCCTTCAGCTCCTTGGCGGCGCGTTGCGCCATCTGATCGCGTGTCCAGGGCATGCGTGGCTCCTACCGTTCAGGCGCGCTTGCGCACGGTGCGCTGCTCGATGCGCTTTTCGTATTGGTCGTAGTGGACGATGCGTTGCACGAAGATGCCCGGCGTGTGGATGTGGTCGGGATCGATCTCGCCGGCCGGCACGAGGTGCTCGACCTCGACCACCGTGGTCTTCGCCGCCGTCGCCATCACGGGATTGAAATTGCGCGCGGTCTTGCGGAACACGAGGTTGCCCTCGGTATCCGCCTTCCAGGCGTGAATCACCGCGAGATCGGCGAACAAGCCGCGCTCCATGACATAGGTGGTGCCGTCGAACTCGCGGGTCTCCTTGCCCTCGGCGACCAGCGTGCCGACCCCGGTCTTGGTGAAGAAAGCGGGAATGCCGGCGCCGCCGGCGCGGATGCGCTCGGCGAGCGTGCCCTGCGGGTTGAACTCCAGCTCCAACTCGCCCTTGAGATAAAGGTCGGCGAACAATTTGTTCTCGCCGACATAAGACGAGATCATCTTCCTGATCTGCCGGGTTCCGAGCAGCAGGCCAAGCCCGGCGCCATCGACTCCGGCGTTGTTGGAGATCACGGTGAGACCCTTAACAGCGGATTCCTCGATCGCGGCGATGAGCTTCTCCGGGATACCCGAAAGGCCGAACCCGCCGGCCATGATCGTCATGCCGTCGTGCAACAGGCCTGAAAGGGCCGCGTTGGCATCGGGATAAAGCTTGTTCATCGCACCGCTCCTGCTGCGAAGCGGTTTAGCAAAAAAAGAGGCCGCTGCGAAAGCGGCCTCAAGGCTGAGGGGAGGATGCCCATGCGGGCAGCGCACATCGCGAGATGTACGTCGAATGGTAGAATGCCGCGCAAAGATCACCGAAACGTTAATCAAGCATCGCGTTGTTCGCGCTAGCGGCGCGCCGCAAAGAAAAACCTTGCATCGCCGGGGGTGCCGTCCAAAAATTGTCATAAGGCTGGGGTGCTGCCCGGCGCGCGGGGTGTCCGCGAGCTGCGAGGCGGCTGAGAGCAGACCCACTGAACCTGGCCGGGCTTGGTCCCGGTGGAGGGAGTCCGTCATCACCACACCAGATTCAACACCGTCGCTTCGGCCGAAAACCGTCATCATCGGCGCCGGCGTCATCGGGCTCGGGATTGCGTGGCGGCTGGCTCAGGCCGGCTGCAAGGCCGATGTTTTCGACAAGGGCGAGGCCGGGCGCGGCGCCAGCTGGGCGGCGGCGGGGATGCTCGCCGCCGCGGTCGAAACCGAGCCAGGCGAAGAGCCGCTGCTGCCGCTGACCCTCGAAAGCCAGCGCTTGTGGCCCGATTTCGCGCGCGAGCTCGCGGAAGCGACGGGCATTTCCTGCGAATATCGCGACGAAGGGACACTGGTCGTCGCGCTCAATCGCGACGATGCCGAGAGCCTGCGCCATTCCTTCGACTTCCAGAAAGGGCTCGGGCTCGACCTCGAATGGCTCAACGCCGCCGAGGCGCGCCGGCTGGAGCCGCATCTGCGGCCGGGCATCGCCGCGGCGGTGCTCAGCCGCAACGACCATCAGGTCGAGAACCGGGCGCTGGCGCGCGCGCTGATCGCTGCCTGCCGCGCCGCAGGCGTGCAAATCCATGAGCATTGCGCCGTCACCGAAGTGGCGCTGCAAGGCGGCAAGGTCGGCGGGGTCGAGACCGCGGCGGGCCGCGAGGCCGCCGACGTCGTGGTGCTCGCCGCCGGCGCATGGTCGCGCGAGGTCGGCGGCATCCCCACCGCCTTTCGTCCGCCGGTGCGACCGATCAAGGGCCAGATGCTGGCGGTGCAGATGGACCAGGCCGCGCCACTGCTGCGCCATGTCGTGTGGCTGCCGAACGGCGGCTACCTGGTGCCGCGCGACGATGGAAGGCTGATCGTCGGCGGCACGGTCGAGGAACGCGGCTTTGATACGGCGATCACCGCCGGCGGGTTGTTCACGCTGATCGAGGCCGCCTGGCGCGCGGTGCCGACGATCGAGGAACTGCCGATCGCCGAGACGTGGGTGGGGTTTCGGCCCGGCTCGCGCGACGACGCGCCGATGCTGGGGCCGAGCGGCGTCGATGGGCTCGTTGTCGCCACCGGTCATCACCGCAACGGCATTTTGCTCACACCGGTCAGCGCCGCCGTCGTCAGCCAGTATATCCTGTCAGGCCAGCTGCCCGAGATGGCGCGCCCGTTCGACCCGCAGCGCTTTGCCAAGCCGCGGCCGACGCGCATGGCCGAGGCAGCGAAATGACAAGACTGACGGTCAACGGCGTCGACGAGGACGTGACCGCGACGACCGTCGCGCAGCTGCTCGCGGCACGCGGCATCGACCCGACGGCGCGGTTTCTCGCCGTCGCGGTCAACGGTGCGGTGGTGCGCCGGGCAACCTGGGACGAAGCCGCGCTCAATACCGGCGACGCGATCGAGATCGTCCGCCCGTTGCAGGGCGGGTGAGAGGCGCTAGGATAGAGCTTATGAGCAGCGACCCGTTCATCATTGCCGGGAAGACGATGGCGTCGCGCCTTTTTGTCGGCAGCGCGCGCTACCCGAGCCAGCAGGTGATGCTCGACGCGATGGCGGCGAGCAATCCGTGCATGGTGACGATGTCGATCCGGCGGATCAGCCTCGAAGGCTATGCCGAGAGCCTTGTCGACCTGTTGGGTGATCGCTATCCGATCCTGCCCAATACCGCCGGCTGCGTGACGGCCCGCGATGCGGTGCTGACCGCGGAGCTGGCGCGCGAGGCGCTCGACACCAACTGGATCAAGCTCGAGCTTATCGGCGACCGCGAGTTGCTCTACCCCGATGTCGAACAGCTGGTGCATGCCGCCGACGAGTTGGTGCGCAAGGGATTTGTCGTGCTGCCCTATTGCAACGACGATCCCGTCACTTGCCGCAAGCTCGCCGATGTCGGCTGTTCGGCGGTGATGCCGTTGGGCTCGCTGATCGGCTCGGGGCGAGGCGTCGCCAATCCCGGCGCGATCGAGCTGATCTGCGCGCGCAGCCCTGTGCCGGTGGTGCTCGACGCCGGGATCGGCACCGCGTCGGACGCGGCGCTGGCGATGGAATTGGGCTGCGACGCGGTGATGGTGGATACTGCGATCGCCAAGTCGCATGACCCCGTCCGTATGGCCGGCGCGATGAAGGCGGCGGTCGAGGCGGGTCGGCTCGCCCGGCTTGCCGGCCGCATCCCCAAGCGCAACATGGCCGAGCCGTCGAGCCCGCAACTGGGGCTGGTCGGGACGTAATCTTTCCCTTGTCATTGCGAGGAGCGCAGCGACGAAGCAATCTCCCGCGGGAAGGGCCGACGCGGCGCGAGATTGCTCCCCCGCGGGTCGGAATGACGACTGACTGATGTTCTTCTTCCTGCCGCTCTATGACGACAATCCGATCGGCCGGGCGCCGGTCGTCACCTATCTGCTGATCGGGACCTGCGTCGTCGTCTTCCTGTGGCAGCTCAGCCAGAATGCCGAGCACGTCGCCTACAGCTATGGGATGATCCCGGCGGTGCTGTTTGGCACCGCGGAGCTGCCGCGGGGTCTCGCCGTCCTGCCACCCTGGGCGACGATCTTCACCAGCATGTTCATTCATGCCGGCTGGCTGCATATCGGCGGCAACATGCTGTTCCTGTGGATTTTCGGGAACAATGTCGAGGACGTGCTGGGCCACTTCCGCTATCTGCTGCTCTATCTGCTGGGCGGTGTCGCCGCGGCGATGGGACAAGGGTTGTCCGACCCGTCCTCCACCGTGCCGATGATCGGCGCGAGCGGCGCGATCGCCGGGGTACTCGGCGCCTATCTTCTCGTCTACCCCAACGCCAACGTGCATGTGCTGGTGCTGATCATCATCATCCTGCGCATCGTCACGGTGCCGGCGTGGATCATGCTCGGCCTGTGGTTCGCCGCGCAGCTCGTGAGCGGCCTCTTGAGCGGCGGCGGGGCAGGGGTCGCATTCTGGGCGCATGTCAGCGGGTTCGTGACCGGCATCATCCTGTTGGCATTGATGCGGCCCAGAGATCTCGCGCTGC
The DNA here is from genome assembly GCA_030039815.1 of Alphaproteobacteria bacterium. Taxonomy (GTDB): domain Bacteria; phylum Pseudomonadota; class Alphaproteobacteria; order ATCC43930; family CGMCC-115725; genus DATARH01. Next base: position 2,408 of record JASHUW010000167.1, on the reverse strand, counting down.
TCCGGCCGCCACGCACGGCGCGGTTCATCAGTGCGCCGCCGCGCCAATTCGTCGGCCGCCACACCTTTCATGGCAGCGTGCCGGACAGCGGGTCGTCGCGGTTTGGCCGCCGCGGCCCGTGGGACTGAGACGATCGGCTCCGGCCCTGGCTACAGCAGGATGTGGGCGATTTCCTTGTACGGCCGGTGGTCGACGAAGTGCCGCTCGCGGGTCGCCCGGTCGATATAGAAGAACACCTGAATCACGAAGATCATGTTCACGGTCTCGCCGTCGGGCGAGAGCGGCATGAACAGCACCTTGGTGTGGCGCTCTGGATCGCGCCGCGCCGGCGAGAAGAACAGGCATTCCGAGTAAAGCGCGCGCCGGGTCTCGACGCATTCGTCGTAGAGCGCCAGCACATGCGCACAGTAATCCGGGCCGGGCAGCACTTCGTCGAGAAACCGGCCGGTCGCATTGATGCCGTGCGCGCGAGCGTTCTCGGTCCCGATCAGCCGATAGCGATAGCGGCCGTTGTCAAGACGCTCGACCAGCATCACGTCGGGCAGCAGCTTCGGGATTTCGATCGGGTCGATATCGGCGCGGCTGGGCATCGGCCGCCCGGCCGCCTTGTCGCGCCAATAAAGATAAGCCTGCTCAAGCCGCGGATCGGTGAAGGGCGTTTGGCGCATGGCTTCGCTCCCGACCGGACTGTGCAGCAAAGCGGTGTCGCCGATGATCAACCTGCCCGTGAAGATATTACTTCTTCCCCTCCATCTGTCTGAACCAAGAAGGTTAACAATCGGTTGAACCGACCGGGGGAATGAATCGCCAGGCTCGGGTGTTTGCCGGAACGCGCCCCTTGCGTGAATTTGTTCTATGGCGGTGCCAGGGGTCTCCATGGCAGTTTCCGCGCGATGCTAAGACCGTTTCGGCGCCCGAGCGGCCTCGCCATGTTCACGGCTACGACCAATTTCCTGCGGGGATTGGCTCAGCTCGTCTTTGTCGTCGGGATCATGGGGGCGATTTTTGCCGCCGGCGCGGTGGCCTTGGCGATCGCCCATTTCAGCCGCGACTTGCCCAATCAGCAGCAATTGTTGAGCTACCGGCCGGCGACCGGCACCAAGATTTACGGCGGCGACGGTTCACTGTTGGTGGAGTTCGCGACCGAGCACCGCATTCTCACGCCGTTCAAGGACATCCCGCCGCTCGTCGTGCATGCCTTCCTCGCCGCCGAGGACCGCGACTTTTACAATCACAACGGGGTCAACCCGATGTCGATCATGCGGGCCGCGCTGGCCGACGTGATGCGCTACGGACGCGGGCAGCGGCCGCTGGGCGCCTCGACGATAACCCAGCAGCTTGTCCGCCATTTCCTGCTGACCAACGAGGTCTCGCTGTCGCGGAAAATCAAGGAGGCGCTGCTTGCCTATCGCATCGAGAACCAGCTCAGCAAAGACCGCATCCTCGAAATCTATCTGAACGAGATCTATCTCGGCGCCGGCGCCTACGGTGTCGCGGCGGCGGCGGATACTTATTTCGGCAAGCCGCTCGACCAGCTGACGCCGGCCGAGGCGGCGTTCCTCGCCGCCCTGCCCAAGGCGCCCAACAACTACAACCCGGTGCACCATGCCGACGCGGCGCTGGCGCGCCGCAACTGGGTGCTGGACGGCATGGCCGAGGAGGGCTGGATCACCGCCGAGCAGGCCCAGGTGGCGAAGAGCCAGCCGCTCGAGGCTTACCCGCGGCCGCCGCCCGAGCCGCCGCGCGGCAGCGAATATTTCGTCGAGGAGGTTCGCCGCCAACTGCTCGACCGGTTCGGCGAAAAGACGGTCTACGAGGGCGGTCTGACCGTGCGCACCAGCTACGTGCCGGTCTATCAGGAGATGGCCGAGAAGGCGTACCGCGACGGCCTTGTCGACTACGATCGTCGCCATGGCTGGCGGGGCCCGATCGAGCATTTGGCGACGCCGGTCGCGGCGCAGGCGGCACTCTACAGCCTCAACGATCCGGCGGCGATGCCGAGCTGGAGGCTCGCCGCGGTGATGAGCGTCGACAATATGGGAGCGACTATCGCGCTCAAGGGCGGCGCGATCGGCCGCATTCCGCTCGATGAGCTGCGCTGGGCGCGCAAGACCGAGCCCGACCAGCGCCTCGGCGCCTATGTCTATCGCACCCAGCAAGTGTTGAGCCCGGGCGACGTCATTCTGGCGGAATCGCTTGGCGCTGCGGCGCCGGGAGGCGGCAGCGCGAAAGGCAGCGCCAGCCTCGTCTACGGGCTGCGCCAGGAGCCCGACGTTAGCGGCGCCTTCATGGCGATGGACCCGAAGACCGGCCGCGTATTCGCGTTGATCGGCGGTTGGGACTACCACGAGAGCCAATTCGATCGCGCGACGCAGGCGATGCGGCAACCCGGCTCGTCGATCAAGCCG
>JASHUW010000011.1 GCA_030039815.1 Alphaproteobacteria bacterium | reverse complement strand
GTGCCCATGTAATGGTGGATCTTGCTGCCGCCGAGCGAGAACCGGCTGGTGCCATCGGGCATCACGCCCTGGCCCTGGGTGGCGCGGATCGCGGTGCAGAGATTGGTCTTGCGGCTGAGGCAGCTTTCGCATTGCCGGCATTCGGGCGTGTAGAGCGGGATGACGTGGTCGCCCTTTTTGATGCTCGTCACTCCCGGCCCGACATCGACGACGATCCCCGCGCCCTCATGGCCCAGGATCGCCGGAAACAGCCCTTCGGGATCGCCGCCCGACAGGGTGAACGCGTCGGTGTGGCAGATGCCGGTGGCCTTGACCTCGACCAGCACCTCGCCGGCCTTTGGCCCGTCGAGGTTCACCATTTCAATGACGAGCGGCTTCCCCGCCTCGTGAGCCACCGCCGCGCGCGTTTCCATGCATGCTCTCCCGGAAGACCTGAGTGACTCTTGTCGTTGCCCAGTATACTGGGACTCCGGCCATCGTCATCCCGACGAAGGTCGGAATCCACCGGGCACGGTTCGGACGGTGGAAATCTGGATGCCGGCCTTCGCCGGTATGACGACAAGAGGGATTGGCCAGTGGCGCGCATCGCGGTCGGCGGGTTTCAGCACGAGACCAACACCTTCGCGCCGCAGCGCGCGACCTGGGAGGATTTCGCGCGCGCCGATGCGTGGCCGGGCTACGTGCGGGGGCCGGAATTGTTCGCGACGGTTGCGGGGGTCAACATCCCCATTGCCGGCGCGATCGAGACGTTGCGCGGCCTGGGACACGAGCTGCTGCCGCTGTCGTGGTGCTCGGCGCCGCCTTCGTCCTATGTCGACGAGGACGCGTATGAGCGCATCGCCGCCGGGATGCTCGCGGACCTGGGCGCCGCCGGCGAGCTCGATGGCATCTACCTTGATCTGCACGGCGCGATGGTCGCGGCGCATCACGAGGACGGCGAGGGCGAGCTGCTGCGCCGCGTCCGCGCGCTCGTCGGCGACGCGCTGCCGATCGTCACCAGCCTCGATTTCCACACCAACATGACAGAGGCGATGGTGCGGCACGCCTCGGCGATGGTCGGCTACCGCACCTACCCGCATGTCGACATGGCGGCGACCGGTAGCCGCGCCGCCGCGCTGCTTGACCGGCTGATCCGCGAGAAGCGGCCGCTGGCCAAAGCGCTCCGGCGCACCGATTTCCTCATCCCGTTGGTCTGGCAATGCACGATGGCCGAACCGACCAAGGGCGTCTTCGACCTGCTCGACGAGATCGAACGCGGCTCCGCCTCGCACAACCAGGGCATCGTCAGCATCACCCACACGCCGGGGTTCCCGCCTGCCGACATCAAGGAATGCGGACCGGCGCTGGTGGTCTATGGCTATGACCAGGAAGCCGCCGATGCGGCGGCCGACCGGCTGCTCGCCGCGCTCAATGCCAAGGAGGCCGAATTCGCCGACCGGCTCTATGCCCCTGACGAAGCGGTGCAGGAGGCGATCCGCCTCGCGACAACCGCATCGAGGCCCATCGTGCTCGCCGATATCCAGGACAATCCCGGCGCCGGCGGCACGTCGGACACGGTGGGCCTCTTGCGCGCCCTGATCGCACACAAGGTCGCGGGCGCGGTGCTCGGCATGATCGTCGATCCCGAGGCGGCGAAGGCGGCGCACGAGGCGGGTGAGGGCGCGCTCTTGCCCTGTGGCGTCGGTGCCAAGGTCGGCTATGCCGGCGAAACTCCGGTCGAAGCCAAGTGGCGCGTCATACGCCTGGGGACAGGCGAGTTCACCGGCAGCGGTCCGATGATGAATGGCGCCAGGTTTCAGGTCGGGCCGACGGCGCTCATCACCGACGAGGACAGCGGCGTTTCGGTGGTGCTGGCCTGTTCGCGCATCCAGGCCTGCGACCAGGAGCAATTCCGCGATGTCGGCATCGAGCCGTCGCGCGTGCCGATCCTCGCGTTGAAATCCACGGTGCATTTTCGCGCGGATTTCCAGCCGATCGCCGAGACCGTGCTGTGCGTCGTCTCGCCGGGGGCGCATGTCAGCGATCCGGTCGAAATGCCCTATAAGCATTTGCGGGCGGGCGTGCGGCTCAGTCCGCTCGGCCCAACGCGTATCGCATGAAAGAACATTCGCCATGCTGATCGACGGGCACGACCTGCCCCTATCGACCGCCTCGGCGGCGGCTCGCGCCGCCTATGTCGAGGGTTGCGAAGCGAAGCTCACGATGCATCCCGGCGCGATCGACGCTTACGACCGCGCCATCGAGGCCGATCCCGGCTTTGCGCTGGCGCATGCCGCCAGGGCGCAGGCGCTGTCGGAGCGCGGCGAGGCGGCTTCTGCCCGTGCCGCAATGGCGACGGCCGCTTCGCTCACCGACGGGCTTGCCGGGTGGGAAAAAAGCCATGTCGCCTATTTCGGCCTGCTCGTCGCCGGCGACAGCGAGGCCGCGCTGACCGCGCTGCCGGTGCATCTCGGGGCTTGGCCACGCGACGTGATGGTGCTCGCCACTGCCGCCTTCACCAACGGGCTGATCGGCAGCTCCGGCCGTGCTGATCAGAAGCGGCGCGTGTTGGCGCTGCTCAACGGGCTCGCGCCGGTCTATGGCGACGATGATTGGTGGTTCGGCGCGCACCACGGGATGGCGCTGTCGGAGAACGGCGATCGCGCCGCCGCGCGCCCGAAGATCGAGCGCTCGCTCGCGCAAAACC
>JASHUW010000166.1 GCA_030039815.1 Alphaproteobacteria bacterium | reverse complement strand
GAGGCCGAAACGCGGTTCGATGCCATGACCGGGGTGCTTGCCGCATGACCGACGACGGCCATCTCGCGGCGTTGATCACGAACGCGACCACCTGGGTGCTGCCGGTGATCTTTGCTGTGACGTTTCACGAGGCGGCGCATGGTTTCATCGCACTGCGCTTCGGTGACGACACGGCGCTGCGCGCCGGCCGGATCAGCCTCAACCCGCTCAACCATATCGACCCGTTCGGCACGGTGCTGCTGCCCGCGCTGTTGCTGATGACCTCCGGGTTCATGTTCGGCTACGCCAAGCCGGTGCCGGTCAATTTCGGCCGGCTGCGGCCGGCTCGGCTCGGCATGATCCTCGTCGCGCTGGCCGGGCCGGGGATGAACGTGCTGCTGGCGATCCTCTCGTCGCTGCTGTTGTTCGCCGTAGGGTTTGCGCCGGCGATCGCGCAGCGCTGGCTCGGCCTTAATCTCGCGCACCTGATCGTGCTCAATTGCGTGCTGTGCGTCTTCAACATGCTGCCGTTGCCGCCGCTCGACGGCGGACGGGTCGCGGTCGGCGTGCTGCCGCGGTTTCTCGCCGTGCCGCTCGCCCGGCTCGAACCTTACGGCATGCTGATCCTGATGGGCTTGTTCGTGGTCAGCTATGTGAGCGCGCGCAGTGGCCTCGGGATCAACCCGCTCGGCTGGCTGATCCTCGGCCCGGCGAATATGCTGATCCGCTTCGTGCTGCTGGTGACAGGGCAGGGGGCCTAGTGGATGAGCGAGCAGCGGGATGGTCCCGACCTCGTCCTCGACCTCGACGGGTATGAGGGCCCGATCGACCTTCTGCTCACGCTGGCGCGCGAGCAGAAGGTCGATCTCGCGCGCATCTCGATCCTCCAGCTCGCCGACCAGTATCTCGCCTTCATCGCCGAGCAGCGCCGGCTGCAGCTTGAGATCGCCGCCGATTATCTCGTGATGGCGGCGTGGCTCGCTTATCTCAAGTCGCGTCTGCTGCTGCCCGACCCGCCCGAGGACGAGGCCCCGAGCGCGGTCGAGCTGGCCGAGGCGTTGGCGCACCGGCTGCGCCTGCTGGAGGCGATGCAGCGCGCCGGCGCGTCGCTGATGGCGCGGCCGCTGCTCGGCCGCGACGTTTTCGGGCGCGGCGCGCCCGAAGGTCTCGCGACGGTCGACCAGGCCTTCTTCGAGCTGAGCCTCTACGAGCTCTTGAAGGCCTATGGCGATGGTCACAGCCGTCGGCACGGCCAGGTGCTGACCATCCTGCCCTCGGCCTACCGGTCGCTGGCCGACGCCATGGAGCATCTGCGGCGCTTTGTCGGCCGCGTGCCGGATTGGCGCGAGCTGATGGCGTTCCTGCCCGACGATCTGCGCGGCGGCCCGTTGCGCAAATCGACGCTCGCCGCGACCTTTGCCGCGACCTTGGAGCTGGCGAAGGCAGGGCAGCTGGAATTGCGCCAGGATCGCGCGTTCGGGCCGCTCTACCTGCGCAGCGGCGGCGGGGCGCAGCCGGAATGAACGAGCGGTTGCGGCTGTTGGAAGCGCTGCTCTTCGCCGCGCCCGAGCCGCTGGCCGAGGCGGAATTGGCGCTGCGCCTCGGTGAGGACGCCGACCTCGCGGCGCTGCTGCGCGAGCTGGCCGAAGCCTATGCCGAGCGCGGCGTCAACCTCGTCGCGCTGGCTGGCGGCTGGACCTTCCGCACCGCGCCCGACCTCGCCATGGCGCTCAAAAGCGAGCGCGACGTCACGCGCCGGCTATCGCGCGCCGCGGTCGAGACGCTGGCGATCATCGCCTACCATCAGCCGGTGACCCGCGCCGAGATCGAGACGATCCGTGGCGTCGGCCTCGCGCGCGGTACGCTCGACCGGCTCCTGGAGTCGGGCTGGGTGCAACCCAAGGGTCGCCGCGAAAGCCCCGGTCGCCCGCTCAATTGGGTGACGACGCCGCAATTCCTGGTGCATTTCGGCCTGGAAAGCTTGAAGGAACTGCCCGGCGTCGAGGAGCTGCGGCAGTCCGGGCTGCTCGACATCGGCCCGGCCGTGCTCGGCGAGGCGCTGAGCGCCCGCGACGAGGACGCGGAGCCGGCGGAGGATGAGGAATAGGCTGGTTCGCGTTTGCTGCCCCATCACCTTTCTGACATTATCGCGCCGCTCGCGAGAGCCGCCCTATGTTGTCTCGTCCCCTTGTCTCTGCGGCCGTCAGCGCCAGGTAAGACGTTATGTTCTTTGATATCGGCTGGCCCGAATTCATGCTGATCGGCATCGTCGCGCTGGTCGTGATCGGACCGAAGGACTTGCCGGCGGCACTGCGTGTCGCCGGGTATTGGGTGCGCAAGGCGCGCAGCCTGTCGCGGGAGTTCCATTCGAGCGTCGAGCAGATGATGCGCGAGGTCGAGCTGCACGAGGTGCAGAACGAGCTGCGCAAGGCGACCGAGATCGACCTCGACCAAGAATTCAACAAGATCATCGACCCGGCGAAGGATCCCGCCGCGGCACCGCAGGCGGCGATCCCCGACCATTTCGACACCACCCCGGCGCCGCTGATCGAGGAGCCGGTGGCCGTGATCGAGCCGGTGCCCCCGGTTTCCGTTGAATCGGAAGAGCCGGAGCTGCCGCTGACCATCCCGGTGACGCTGCCCGCCGTGCCGCAAGCGGCGCAAACGAGCGAAGCCGAACCGGCGCGCACCGCCGAGCCGTCGAAGCCGTGACCTTCGTGGGTTTAGGGCGCTAATGGCGACGGACGAAGAGCGCGAGGCCGAGCTCGAAGCGGGGCGGATGCCGCTGCTCGATCACCTGGTCGAGCTGCGCAACCGCCTGATGTGGTCGGCGGCCGCGATCATAATCGCGTTCATCGCCTGCTATCAGTTCAAGGAAACGATCTACCGCTTCCTTGCCTATCCGCTGGCCAAGATTCTCGCCGGCCAGCCGGGTCGCGAGATGATCTTCACCGGGCTGACCGAGGCGTTCTTCACCTACATCAAGGTGTCGTTCTGGGCGGCGTGCTGCGTCGCCTTTCCGGTCGTCGCCGTGCAGATCTGGAAATTCGTGGCGCCCGGCCTCTACAAGACCGAGCGCCGCGCCTTCCTGCCCTATATCTGCGCGACCCCGATCCTCTTCCTGATGGGCGCCTCGCTCGCCTATTTCGTCGTCATCCCCTACGCGTTCCGCTTCTTTTTGAGCTTCGAGACGCCGGGCGGCCCCGACATGCTGCCGATCGTCGCCGAGCCCAAGGTCAACGAATACCTCTCGCTGGTGATGACGCTGCTGCTGGCGTTCGGCGTGGCGTTCCAGCTGCCGGTGCTGCTGACTCTGATGGCACGTGCCGGGATCATCACGTCGCAGGGGCTGATCTCGAAATGGCGCTATGCGGTGGTCGGCATGTTCGGCATCGCCGCGGTGCTGACCCCGCCCGACGTGGTCAGCCAGACGTCGCTCGCCGTGCCCCTGATCCTGCTCTACGTGCTGTCGATCTTTTCCTGCCGCTATGTCGAGAAGCAGCGCGCCAAACGCGAAGCCGAGGAAGAGGCCGAGCTTTCGGGCGGCGGCAGTCCGGCGACCGGGGAGTAAGCCTGCAAAAGCGCTCATGCGTCCTTCGAGGCCCCGCTCCGCGAGGCACCTCAGGATGAGGAAATGCCTTGGATGGCGTCACAAACTTTCCTCACCCTGAGGTGCGACCACCGGGCTTGACCCGGCGGGAGCCTCAAGGACGCGGAAGCGCCGATCCAGCCTCGACGCGGCGGCGCGCGATGCCTATAACTAGTGGCTGAGTACCAGGCGAATACCTAAATGCACGATCTGCGCGCCATTCGCGACAATCCCGAAGCGTTCGACGCCGCGCTCAAAAAGCGCGGCCTGCCGCCGCGCGCCGACGAAATTATCTTCCTGGATCGGGCTTGGCGTGAGCTCGAAACCGGTGCTCAGAATGCTCAGGCAATGGGTAACCAACTCGCACGCGAAATAGGACAGGCGAAGAAGTCCGGAGGTGACGCCTCTGAGCTTTTGCAGCGAGCGGCGCACTACAAAGCCACTGAAGCCGATCAAGTGCGCTAC
>JASHUW010000165.1 GCA_030039815.1 Alphaproteobacteria bacterium | reverse complement strand
CCGCCGAGGATTTGCGGGTCGCCTTCGAGCCGTTCGGCCGTGCCGGAGACATCGAGTCGCGCCGCCGCCAGCAGGGGACGGGACTCGGCCTGTCGCTCGCCCGCGCGCTGGTGCGGCTGCACGGCGGCGAGCTGACGCTAAGCAGCGAACTCGACCACGGCACCACCGCGACCATAACTCTGCCGCCCGAAGCGGTCTTCGCCCGCGCCGGCGCCCCGGCTCCCGCGCACGCTGCGTGAAATCGGGATCAGGTGAAAAAGCCCCCCTCCCTCGGGCTTGACCCGGCGGTCTGCGCATAGCTTCAACTTGTGGATGGGTGGCCGGATCCTCCGGACTTGCTCCGGAGGCCGGCCGAGGCGCGAAACAAACTGGGTGGAAGCGACATGAGTGACGTCACCCGTCCGGCGACTCGCTCGGGCGCCTTCTACCTCGCGCTGTTGTGGCTGATCGGCGCTCAATTGCGCCTGACGATCCTGGCTGTCCCCCCGGTCTTGCCGCTGATCCATCGCGATCTGGCGCTCAGCGAAAAGGCGATCGGCGTGCTGTCGGCCCTGCCGGTGCTGCTATTGGCGCTCGCCGCGATCCCCGGCTCGCTGATGGTGGCCCGGCTCGGCGCGCGGCGGGGCTGCATTTTCGGCCTGGCGATCGTCGCCATCGCCGGCGCGGCGCGCGGGATCGGCGCGTCCGTGCCGATGCTCTACGGCATGACCTTGGTGATGGGCATCGGCGTCGCGCTGATGCAGCCGACCTTGCCGACCCTGGTCAGCGAGTGGTTCGCCGCTCGCCCGGGTTTCGCCACCGCGATCTACGCCAACGGGCTCTTGATCGGCGAAGCCGTGCCGGCGGCCATCACCATTCCGTGGGTGCTGCCGCTGGTCGGCGGCAGCTGGGGCGGAAGCTTCGCGTTCTGGTCGATCCCGGTCGCGGTGACGGCGCTGCTCGTGCTGACCATGACACCGCATGCCCCGCGTGCGATGGCGGCGCGCGAATATCGCTGGTGGCCGGATTGGCGCGGCGCGCTGCCGCTGGGGCTGCTGCTCGGCGGCACCGGCGGGATGTATTTTTCGGCCAACGCCTTCATCCCGGATTACCTGCATGCGCTCGGCCGGCCCGAGCTGGTCACTCCGGCGCTCGCCGCGCTCAATGCCGGCCAGGTTCCGGCATCGGTCGTCGTCATGCTCTTCGCGCGGCGACTCACCGGCAATCGCGTCGTCTTCGTCGTCTCGTCATTGGTCGCGCTGGCGGGAATCGCCGCGCTTCTGTCGCCGTTGCCCGAGATCATCGTCGGCGCCGCCGGGCTTGTCGGATTTTGCGCCGGGATACAGCTCACCCTGTCGCTGGCGCTGCCGCCCCATTTGGCGCCGCCCGACGACGTGCACCACGTGTCGGCCGGAATGTTCGCGATCGGCTATTTCGTGTCGTTCCTGATCCCGCCGCTGGGCGGCGCGATCTGGGACGCGACGCACATTCCGGCGACGAGCTTCGTCGCCGGCGCGCTGAGCACGGTGCTGGTGATTGGCGCCGCGCTGGCGGCGCGCTCGCTTAGAACTGCACCCGCTGGGTCAGCGCCCCGTCGATGATGAGGTTCGTGCCGGTGATGAAGCTGGCGCGCGGGCTGGCGAGAAACACGACGGCGTTCGCGACTTCCTGTGGCGTCCCCATGCGCCCTGTGGGGTTGCGTGCTAGCATCGACTGAAACATCTCGGGATTGCGCTCTTCGACGACATTCCACACGCCGCCCTTGAAATAGACATTGCCGGGCGAGACCAGGTTGGCGCGAACATTCTTGGCCGCGAGGTTGCGCGCCACGCCCTTGATATAGGGAATGAGCGCCGCCTTGACCGCGGCATAGGAGCGGGTCGGGCCGTAGATCTCGGCCATCGCCGTGCTGCCCACGGCAACGATCGCGCCCGCCTCCGATCTTTCCAGATAGGGCAGTGCCGCCTCGCAGCCGAACACGGTCGCCATCACGTCGATCTCAAAGCCCTTGCGCCACGATTCCTCGTCCATGCCCTGCGCCAGCGCGCTGACATTGGCGACGAAGACATCGATCCCGCCGAGCGCCGAGGCCGCCTCGCCGACCCAGTTCTTGAGCGCGGGGATGTCGCTGACATCGACCGCGGAACCCCAAGCCTTGACGCCCCGCTTTTCGAGCGCCGCGACCGTCTCTGCGATCGGGCCGACGCTGCGCGCGCAGAGCGCGACGTCGCAGCCTTCGTCGGCCAGCTGCTCGACGATGGCGCGGCCGATGCCGCGCGTGCCGCCGGTGACGAGCGCTCGTTTCCCCTTCAGCCCGAGATCCATCGCTGCTGCATCCCATTAATGTCAGGCCCGCGCCGGCCTCTCCGGGTATACAGTACAAAGCCGAGGCCGCACCAACAACCGGCCGTGGTGGGAATCGCCTGTAGACATTTCGCGCCCATGCCTCCTTCCGAGCGGGCCGGCATCGGCCCGGCGACAGCGGCGGTTCTGCCGGCCGCCCCGGGAACCAGCGGCAAATCCTGGCTCTTCGCGCTGCCCGATTTCCGCCGGCTGTGGCTGATCGGGCTTGTCGTGTTCGCGGTGCGCTGGCTCGAGATGCTGGTGGTCGGCGTCTTCGTCTATCAGCGCACCGGTTCGGCATTCGAAGTCGCGCTGATGACCCTCTTGCGCATGGCGCCGATGGTCATCTTCGGACCGCTGATCGGCGCCTATGTCGAGCGCATGGACCGGCGCCGGGCACAGGTCGTCGTCAGCCTGTCGATGCTGGCAACGGCGATCGTCGTGGCAAGCCTCGCTTATGCCGGCCGTCTCGAAGTCTGGCACCTGGCACTCGCAGCGTTCTGCAACGGCATTGCCTGGGCCGCCGACAACCCGGTGCGGCGGGTGATGATCGGCGAGGT
>JASHUW010000164.1 GCA_030039815.1 Alphaproteobacteria bacterium | reverse complement strand
AAGCCGATCGCCCACAGCATCGGCGTCTTGAACTCGATCGAGCCGCCCCACATCGTCGCGATCCACGAGAAGATCTTCACCCCGGTCGGCACCGCGATCACCATCGTCGCCGCGGTGAAATAGGCTCGCGTGTCGATCGAGATCCCGGTCGTGTACATGTGGTGCGCCCACACGACAAAGCCGATCCCGCCGATCGCCACCATCGCGTAGGCCATGCCGAGATAGCCGAACACCGGCTTCCTCGAGAAGGTCGAGACGATCTGCGAGATCATCCCGAAGCCCGGCAGGATCAGGATGTAGACCTCGGGATGACCGAAGAACCAGAACAGGTGCAGGAACAGCAGCGGATCGCCGCCGCCGGCCGGGTCGAAGAAGGTGGTGCCGAAATTGCGGTCGGTCAGCAGCATGGTGATGGCGCCCGCCAGCACCGGCAGCGACAGCAGCAAGAGGAACGCGGTCACCAGGATCGACCACACGAAGAGCGGCATGCGGTGCAGGGTCATGCCCGGCGCGCGCATGTTGAAGATCGTGGTGATGAAGTTGATCGCGCCCATGATCGACGACGCGCCGGCAAGATGCAGCGCGAAGATGATCATGTCGACCGACGGTCCAGGATGCCCGTCGGGGCCTGCCTCGGATAGCGGCGGGTAGATCGTCCACCCTACCCCCGCGCCGCCGTGCAGCGCGTTGTTCACGCCGGTGCCTGCCCCGACAAACATCGACCCCACGAGCAGCGCGAAAGCCGGCACGAGCAGCCAGAAGCTGATGTTGTTCATGCGCGGGAACGCCATGTCCGGCGCGCCGATCATCATCGGCACGAACCAGTTGCCGAAGCCGCCGATCATCGCCGGCATAACCATGAAAAAGATCATCACCAGCCCGTGCGCGCTGATGATGACATTGTAGACCTCATGGTCGGTGATGAAGTCGTTGCCGGGATGCGACAGCTGGATGCGCATCAACAGCGACAGGGCACCGCCGATCAGCCCGCCGATGATCGCGAAGATCAGGTAGAGCGTCCCGATGTCCTTATGGTTCGTCGAACAGAACCAGCGGACGAAAAAGCCGGGCGTGCCGTGCCCATGAGCGGCGTGATCGGCGTGAGCCTGGTATGCCATCGGAAACCTCTTCGCTATCGGTTGCCGGCCTGGACCGACGTGTCGGCCACCGGCAGGACGGCCGGCGCCTGGTCGGCAGTGGCCACCTGTGTCGCGTTGTTCTTCGGCTTATCGAGCGAGGAGAACTTGGTCTTTGCCTCGGTCAACCACTTCTGAAAATCGGCCTCGGACACAGCAACTATCTTGATCGGCATGAAGGCGTGGTTGACGCCGCAGATCTGGTTGCACTCGCCATAATAGGTACCGGCGTGATCGACATTGAACCAGGCTTCGTTGAGCCGGCCGATCACCGCGTATTCCTGGACGCCGAACGACGGCACGAACCAGGAATGGATCACATCGCTGCCCGCGACCTGCACGCGAATATTGGTGTGGACGGGAACCACCAGCGGGTTGTCGACATCGAGCAGCCGCGGCTCACCCGGCTTCAAGTCCTTGTCGGCGATCAGGTTACTGTTGAAGTCGATATTGCCGTTATCGGGGTAGGTGTATTCCCAATACCATTGATGCCCGGTGACCTTGACCGTCATCTTCGAATCGGGCACACGGTCCATGTAGTACATGAGCTTGAATGACGGGATTGCGATGGTGACGAGGATCAGCACCGGGATCACCGTCCACAGCACCTCGATCAGGGTATTGTGCGAGGTGCGGGTCGGCACCGGGTGCGAGCGCGCATTGAACCGCACCATCACGATGATCAGCAGCGCGAAGACGAACAGCGCGATCGCGAAGATGATAACGAGAAGTTCGTCGTGGAATTGGTGGATGCGCTCGGTGATCGGCGTCGCCGCCGCCTGCATGCCGAGCTGCCATTCGCGCGGCTGATCGGCAAGCGTCGCGCCACCGCACAGCACCCAGGTCAGCGCCGCGCCGAGCCCGATCGCCATCTTCCGGCCCGCCCGACTTATCGTTGTCGTCAACCGCACCATGTCCAAGCAGCTCCCCTTCGCCGAGGCCCTCGACGGCTCGTACCGTCGACGGCGATCGGCCGGCCGGGGCCTCCCGGCGAGACGCCCGGAGCCGCTGTTCGAGGATCAATGATCCGAGCGGGACCGTCCGGGCTTCGCGCCGCTCGGCCGAAGCCGTGCCGCCTTCCGCCTCTCAAGGCAAAGCGCCAGGGCCAACGGCGGCAGCAACCGATCGCCGCGACCCTACACCAAAGCCAGACGCGGCAACAACTGCGTCGCTTTGACCCCAACCTCTTGCGGCAAGCCGTCGCACGCCATCCGCGCACAAGGTCTTGGCGACACGATCTTGCAACGATCCGGCCTTCCGCGCGAGCGTTGCCGGCATCATATTGGCAGGCAGGAAAATCGCAGGAGCACCCGCATGACCAATCTCGCCGTGACCGACGATCTGTTCTTCACGCGCACCGGCATGGACCCGAATCGCGTCGAGGGGCTGGTCGGCGAATTGCTCCAGGGCATGGATGACGGCGAGCTGTTTCTCGAGTACAGCCAATCGGAGAGCGTGGCGCTCGACGACGGCCGCATCCGCAGCGCCTCGTTCGACACGACGCAGGGCTTCGGGCTGCGCGCGATCGCCGGTGAGGCCGCCGGCTACGCTCACGCGACCGAGCTGTCGGAGGCGGCGATCCGCCGCGCCGGCGCCACCGTGCGCGCGGTCGCCGCCGGTCATCACGGCACGATGGCCGAACCGCCGGTCGGCACCAACCGCATGCTCTATACCGACCTCAACCCGCTGGGCGCGGTCGATCTCTCGGCGAAGACCAAGCTGCTCACCGACATCGACGCTTATGCGCGCGGCAAGGACCCGCGGGTGCGCCAGGTGATGGCGTCGATCAGCGGTGTTTGGCAGGCGGTGCAGATCATCCGCGCCGACGGCAGCCGGGTCGCCGACATCCGCCCGCTGGTACGGGTCAACGTCTCGATCATGGTCGGCGAGGGCGACCGCATGGAGACCGGCTCCTACGGCAGCGGCGGCCGCTTCGCCTACGAGCGCTATCTCGACCCAGCGAACTGGCAGGCCTCGGTCGACGAGGCGTTGCGCCAAGCGCTGGTCAATCTCGGCTCGGTGCCGGCGCCGGCCGGCGAGATGGTCGTCGTGCTCGGCTCGGGCTGGCCGGGCGTGATGCTGCACGAGGCGGTGGGGCACGGGCTCGAGGGCGACTTCAACCGCAAGAAGACCTCCGCCTTCTCGGGGCTGATGGGTCAGCGCGCCGCCTCCAAGGGCGTCACCGTCGTCGATGACGGCACCATACCCGACCGGCGCGGCTCGTTGACCGTCGACGACGAGGGCACGCCTTCGGGCTACAACGTGCTGATCGAGGACGGCATCCTCAAAGGCTACATGCAGGATCGCCTCAACGCCCGGCTGATGGGTGTCAAGCCCACCGGCAATGGCCGGCGCGAAAGCTTCGCGCACGCGCCAATCCCGCGCATGACCAACACCTACATGCTGGCCGGCGACAAGGACCCGCAGGAGATCATGACCTCGGTCAAGAAAGGTCTGTACGCGGTCAATTTCGGCGGTGGCAGCGTCGACATTACCTCGGGCAAGTTCGTGTTCTCGGCGTCCGAGGCCTACCTGATCGAGGACGGCAAGATCGGCCCCGCGGTCAAGGGCGCGACGCTCATCGGCAACGGCCCCGATGCGATGACCAAGATCACCATGATCGGCAACGACCTGCGGCTCGACGACGGGGTCGGCACCTGCGGCAAGGATGGCCAGGGCGTGCCGGTCGGGGTAGGCCAGCCGACCGTGCGCATGGACGGCATCACCGTCGGCGGCACCGCAGCGTGAGGATCAAGCCAATCCCCTCTCCCGCAGGCGGCAGAGGGCTGGTGAGACAGGAAGCGGTGAGCCGGGTGAGGGGCAATCCACTGCCATGAACCCTCACCCTCCCATCGCTCGCGCGATGGGCCGCTCCGTCCCCCGCGATCGGGGAAAGGCATTAAGATCGCCCGCATGACACCGTTTTTCCGACGGCTGCTCATCGTGGCGGCGATGGGTGTCCCATTGGCGCAGTCGCCGGCCACGGCCTGCGATTTCGCCACCGTCAAATCCGATCGCTGGTCGACCGAGCGCGACAATAATGGGGTCGCGTGGTTCAGGACGCCGTGTGGCGACCGCTTCTACAGCCTCGGCGTCAATGTCGTGGACGGCGGCTACCCGTGGCGGGAGAGGGACGGCAAGGTCTGGTACAGCTGGAAGGCGTTCGACCCGTCGCTCGCCGCTTGGATCGCGCGCGTCCGGCAGCGCCTCGCCGATTGGGGCTTCGACAGCGTCGGTGGCTGGTCGCTGCCGCCGGCGCAATTGCACGAGCCGATGATCGTCAATCTGGAGCTCGGCCGGCTCGCCCGGTTTCACTGGTTCGACCCATTCGACCCGGCGACCGAGCGCCGGATGATGGCGCTGGCGCCGAAGCTGGTCGCTCCCTACAAGGGTTCGCCCTACCGCATCGGCTATTTCTCGGACAACGAGGTCGGCTGGTGGGCCGGCGCCCTGTTCGTCTTCTACTCGGCCAAGCCGGCGGACAATTTCACCAAGCAGCGCTGGGTGCGGATGCTGCGCGCGCATTACGGCGACGATTGGCGCCGCTTCACCACCGATTTCATCCCGCCCGACGGCGTTACCTCGTGGGACGCGCTGCTGAGGACCACCCAGTACACCCATATGCGGCCCGGCGGGCATGGCATCGCCGCGGTGCGCGAATGGACCGGCATCGTCGCCGAGCGCTATTACGCGCTCGCCGAGAAGGCGATCCGCGCCGCCGATCCGGACGCGCTCTACTTCGGCGACCGGCTGCCGATCTATTACGACCCCGCGGCCGTGCGCGCCGAGGCGCGGCATGTCGATGCGATCGCCGCCAACTACAACCCTGATTCCGGCGACGGCTGGATCGCGCATTATTTCTGGGACGGGCTCGAAAAGCTGTCGGGCGGCAAGCCGGTCGTCGTCACCGAATGGTTCTTCGCCGCCAATCACAACCGCACCGGCAACAAGAATAACGGCCATCTGATGACGGTCGAGACCCAGGACGAGCGCGCCCGCGGCGCCGCCGCGGTCACCGAGAGTTTCGCCGCGTTTCCCGAGATCGTCGGCACCCACTGGTTCCAGCTTTACGACCACCCGAAAGGCGGCCGCGAGGACGGTGAGGATTACGACTTCGGCCTCGTCGACATCAACGACCGGCCTTATGAGCGGCTCACCGCGGCGCTCGCCGAGGCCAACCGCCGAGTCCCGGAGCTTCACGCGGCTGCAAAGACGCCGTTAGCCGCGATGCAAAACAGCCAGCTGCCCCATGCCGACATATCCCTAACAGACCATTCGATCGCCGACTGGCCAAAGCCGGCGAGCCTGTTGCCGCCACTGATCCCCTCGCCGGGTGCGGTCGATTTCGGTGAGATCTACCTGTCGTGGGGCGAAGCGGGTCTCAACCTCGCGACCATCGGCCAGGATTATTACGACGTTGACCTGTTCCGCTACGACGGCGCGTTCCCGCTCGGCGACGCCTACCGCGTCGAGCTCGGCGTCGACGCCGGCGCCGGGCCGAAGCGCCTGACCTTGTTCTTCATCCCGCCGCGCACCAAGGTGAAAGACTATCTCGAGATGAAATGGGTCGTCTGCGCCGGCGCCGCCGAGGAGGCCATCGAGCACGGCTGTCGGCCGGCCGGCGACACGCAGGCGACGTATTTCGGCGCCGACCAGCCGCGCGTCACCGCCGAGATGACGATCCCCTGGTCCTATCTCGGCATCCAGCCGCCGATCGCCGGCGCGAGCCTCAAGGCCGAGGTGGCGATGACGAGTTGGCACAACGACCGCTGGATGTCCTTATCGGGCAAGCCGCCCGAGCCCGACATGGCCGATCCGTCAGGCTGGCACGCTTTCACCCTCGGCGACGGCGTCGCCGTTTCACCGCCGGTGACGGGCGAGAAGCCGGGCTAGCCCCTCACTGATCCGGCCCGTTTCTCCACTACGACCCCTCCAGCCGGAACAAGCCGCGTGTCTCCGGACCGGATCCTGCCCCGCAACCAGCGCCGCAGCCGATTGGTGTTTCGCTCGAAGCACCAATAAAAAGCCGCAACCCCGATCGCGATGACGATCAGTCGGATCAAAACCGCTTCTAAGGAATTCGCGGTGATCGCCGCCGCCCTCGGCAGCAGCGGCCGCATGAGGAAGAGCAGCGGCGCGTGGATCAAATAGAGCGAGTAGGAGCATCCTGCCGCCATCGCCGCGACCTGCCGCACGGAATGGAAGCGCCGGTTGAGTCCGTCGCTGCAGAGCGCCGGCATCATCAACGCCAACCCAACGGCGATCCCCGCCTCGCTGAGCTGATACAAAACAATCGCTCGCGGCGCGAACCACTCGCCGATCCATGCCGTCTGGTGCTGCCACACCGCGGCCAGCGCCACCGCTCCGCCAGCGAGAGCCAAACTGCGTCGATACTTGACCTGCAGACAAAAGACGGCGAGCGCGCCCACCACCCAATAGAGCAGATAGCGGGCCTCCAGCCGCGAGAAGATCACGGCGCAGATGCCGGCGACGGCGAGCGCGCGACCGGCGGCGGCGCCGTTCCTCGCGGAGAGCAGTACCGCGCAGGCGCCGCCCGCGATGTAGAACCAGATCTCGTAGGAGAGCGTCCACAGCACGCCGTTTCCGGCGATGCCCCTTCCCACGACGCCGTTGAGGCCACTCGTTGATGCGAGAAAATCGATCATCCGGTCGGGTCGGTGAAACACCAGAACGTTGATCGCCTCAGTCAACAGGCATGCCGGGATCAACGGCAGCAGAATGCGTGTGGAGCGGTCGACGGCATAGTCGGCCAGACGGAACGAACCGCACTGCAGCCGCGAAATGATCTGGCCGCCGACGAGAAATCCGCTGAGCACGAAAAAGACCAGCACCGCCTCGCGACCGAGTTGGGTCAGCACGAATGGCACCGCGACAAACGGCGATTGCTGGTCGATCGGCAATGCGCCGAATTCGACAAAGCCTTCGCGGCGCACATGAAAGAGGACCACCTCCAGCGCCGCCAGGGCGCGCAGCAAATCGAGCGCGATGAGCGGCTGGCGCGGCTGCGGAAGGCTCGGGGGAGGCTCGAAGGCGCCGGCGATCGAACCCCGCGCCGGGCTAATAGGCATATTCCTCGTAGACGCGCTTGATGTCGCCGCGCCAGCGCTTGTCGTAATCCTCGAGCATTTCGGCGGCCGGGCTGCGCCCCGAGCCGGCGATCGAGAACAGCGCGTCGAGGTAGTGCGTCTCGTCCTCGCCGCATTCGTCGCGGCGCGCGCGGCGATGCAACCCCTCGCGCGCGAAATCGAGCACTTCGAGCGCCACGTCGCGCAGGGTGCGGCTGCGGATGCGCGCATCGAGCCCGAGCTTAGGCACCTCGGCGCGCATCGCGTCGCGCTCCACCGCGGTCCAGCCGGCGACGAGGTCATAGGCCGCGTCGAGCGCCGCATCGTCGTAAAGCAAGCCCACCCACAATGCCGGCAAGGCGCAAAGCCGCCGCCACGGACCGCCATCAGCGCCGCGCATCTCCAAATAGCTCTTGAGACGGACCTCGGGGAAGACGGTGGTGACGTGGTCGGACCAGTCGGTCAGCGTCGGGATTTCGCCCGGCAGCGCCGGCAGCTTGCCGGCGAGAAAATCGCGGAACGACTGGCCGCTCGCGTCGATGTACTTGCCGTCGCGGTAGACGAAATACATCGGCACGTCGAGCATGTAATCGACATAGCGCTCGAAGCCGAACCCTTCCTCGAACACGAATGGCAAGGTGCCGCAACGATCGGGATCGGTGTCGGTCCAGACATGGCTGCGATAGCTCTGGAAGCCGTTGGGCTTGCCCTCGGTAAAGGGGGAGTTGGCGAACAGCGCCACCGCGACCGGTTGCAGCGCCAGCCCGACGCGAAACTTCTTCACCATGTCCGCTTCGGATCGGTAGTCGAGATTGGCCTGCACGGTGCAGGTGCGCAGCATCATGTCGAGGCCCATCGAGCCTTTCTTTGGCATGTAGTCGCGCATGATCCGGTAGCGCCCCTTCGGCATCCAGCCGACATCCTCGCGCCGCGAGGTGGGATCGAAGCCGAGGCCCAACATGCCGAGCCCCAACTCGTCGCAGACCTCGCGCACCTGGCGCAGATGCTCGTGCACCTCGGCGCAAGTCTGGTGGACGGTCTCCAGCGGCGCGCCGGACAGCTCGAACTGCCCGCCCGGTTCGAGCGTGATCGAACATCGCGCGTCGTTTTCGAGCGCGATGACGTTGTCGCCCTCGTAGACCGGGTCCCAGCCGAAGCGCAGCATGCCATGGAGCAGCGCGCCGATGCCGTCGCGCCCCTCATAGGGCGCACGCCGCAGATCGCCGCGACGGAAGACGAATTTCTCGTGCTCGGTGCCGACGCGCCACGCTTCAGGCGGCTTGTTGCCCTTTTCGTGGAACTCGATGAGCTGCCGCCGGTCGGTGATCGGCGCTCCAGGCGATTTCGGCGGGGCGGACATTCGCGCGAGGATACTCCAAGATGCGTGACAATAGATCGGGCGAAACCGGCGATCGACAAGCCCCCGGCGGTCTCGTCAGCGGGCGCGGGCGCCGCGCCAGTCCCCGGCGATCGCCTGAAACGTCGCCAGGGCAGCGAGCGCGGCGGTCTCGGCCCGCAGCACCCTGGGTCCGAGCCCGACCGCTGTA
>JASHUW010000163.1 GCA_030039815.1 Alphaproteobacteria bacterium | reverse complement strand
CGCTTTGTCGAGGCGAGCTATATCGGCCCGAGCCTGCATATCGGCGTCGTCGAGTTGCCGCTGCGAATGCTGATCCCTTGCATCTTCTCGCTGGTGATGGTGGGGCTGCTGCAGCTTTATCTCACCCGCAGCTTTATCGGCCGAGCGATCCTCGCCGTCTCGCAGGACGGGCTGGCGTTGCAGCTGATGGCGGCGAGCCCCGTGAAGATCAAGCAGATCGCGGTCGGCATCTCGATCGCGACCTGCGCTATCGCCGGCTCGTTCCTGATCATCATCCAGCCAGTCGAGCCGTCGATCGGCCGCGACTATATCGGCCGCATCTTCGCGATCTGCGTGCTCGGCGGCATGACCAGCATGCCTGGAATGCTGGTGGCCGCGATGCTGCTCGGCGTGGTCGAGAGCCTCACCGCGACGTTTTATGGCCCCTCCTGGGCGCCCGCCGTGTCGTTCGGGTTTCTGTTGATCGCGCTGGCGGTGCGCCCCGCCGGGCTGATGGGCCGCTGACGATGCGCGCGCCGGCCTTCTGGCTCTGCATCGTCGCGGTCGGGCTCGCCTTTGTCGTGCTCACCCGCTCCTTCGTGGCGAACGAGTATTTCTATTTCGCCGGCTACGTCGTGCTCCAATACATCGTGCTGTCGGAGGCGTGGAACATCCTCGGCGGCTATACCGGCTACACCAATTTCGGCACCGGCGCGTTTTTCGCGATGGGCGCCTACAGCTCGGTCGTGCTGCACAAGCTGCCGGCGGTGCTGCACAGCGCCTATGGTTGGACCGCCATCTCGATTCCGCTGCCGGTGATGATCCTCGTCGGCGGCGTGGTGTCGGGGGTGGTCGGGCTCGGCACCGGCTATCTGTCGCTGCGGCTGCGCGGCATCTTCTTTGCGATCGCGACGCTGGCGCTGGCGATCGTGGTGCAGACGCTGATCACCAACTGGGATTTTGTCGGCGGCTCGCGCGGCATCTACATCATCCGCCCGGCGCTGGCGCCGATCTCCGGCACCTATATCCAGTACCTGTTCACGCTGATGACCGTGCTGGCGGTCGGCTCGGTCGGGATCGCCCGCTCGATCGAGCGCTCGCGGCTGGGGCTCGGCTTCGCGTCGATCCGCGACGACGAACTGGCGGCCGAGGCGAGCGGCGTGCCGACACTGCGGCTGAAGCTGATCGCGACCACCTTGTCGGGCGCGCTGATGGGCATGGCGGGCGCGCCGCTGCCCTATTACGTGACCTATCTCGATCCGACCTCGAGCTTCAACCTCGCCTATGCGGTCAACGCCGTGGCGATGCCGGTGATCGGCGGCATGACCAGCTGGGTCGGGCCGGTGATCGGCGCAATCCTGCTCGGCACGATCCAGCAGGTCGCCACGGTGACGATCTCCTCGGCGCTGAACCTGCTGATCGTCGGGCTCTTGCTGATCTTCTTCGTGATCATCGCGCCCAACGGCCTCATCGGGCTGGTGCAATCGTGGCGCCGGCCGAAGGAGGCGTGATGGCCGAGGCAGACGGCGACGTGCTTCTCGAGGTCAAGGGGCTGGGCAAGCGCTTCGGCGGGTTCGTCGCGCTCGAAGGCATCGACCTGACCATCGCCACGGGCGAGCGGCTGGGCCTTATCGGGCCGAACGGGTCGGGCAAGTCGACGCTGGTCAACTGTCTGTGCGGCACGCTGCGCAACGAAACCGGCACCGTGACCTTTGCCGGCAAGCCGTTGAACGGGCTCATCGCGCACGAGCGCACCCATCTCGGCCTCGCGCGCAGCTTTCAGCTGCCAAAGCCGTTCCACTCGATGAGCCTGGTCGACAATCTGCGCATCCCGCTGCTCTACACGGTCAACGCTCGGCCCCACCATCACCTCACCGACGCGGCGATCGCCGAGCGCTGCGCCACGCTCCTGAAGGATGTCGGCCTCGCCGACAAGGCGCGCCGCCGGCCGCGCGACCTGACCCAGGTGGAAATGCGCAAGCTCGAATTGGCGCGCGCCGTGGCGACCGAGCCGACCCTGCTGTTCGCCGACGAGGCGATGGCCGGGCTGTCGCATTCCGAGATCGAGGAAATCCTCGCCGTGCTGCTCCGGCTCAACGAGCAGGGCATCACCATCGTCCTCATCGAGCACATCATGAGCGCGGTGATGAGCTTCTCGACCCGGCTCGTCGTGCTCGTTGCCGGGCACAAGATCGCCGACGGCCCGCCCCAGGAGGCGATCCGCAACCCGGAAGTCGAGAGGGCGTATCTTGGCGAGTAGCCTCACCCTCTCGGGCATCAATGCCGGCTACGGCTCGGTGCGGGTGATCGAGAACGTGTCGCTCTCCGTGTCGCCAGCCGAGACCGTGGCGCTGCTCGGCACCAACGGCAACGGCAAGAGCACGCTGATGAAATGCATCATGGGCATGCTGCGCCCATCCTCGGGCAGCATCATCGCCGAGATCGACGGCCGGACGATCGACCTCGTCGGCCGCAGCACCGAGGAGATCGTCGATCTCGGCATCAGCCTGGTGCCGGAGGGAAGGCGGCTCTTTCCCAAGCTGACGGTCGAGGAAAACCTGCTCTTGGGCGCGTTCCGCAAGACCGCGCGCAGCGAGCTCGCGCGCAACCTCGATTCGTCCTACGCCACCTTCCCGGTGCTGCGGGAGCGGCGGCGCCAGATGGCCGGCAGCATGTCGGG
Source organism: Alphaproteobacteria bacterium (assembly GCA_030039815.1). GTDB lineage: Bacteria > Pseudomonadota > Alphaproteobacteria > ATCC43930 > CGMCC-115725 > DATARH01. Next base: position 13,519 of record JASHUW010000163.1, on the reverse strand, counting down.
CGGCGAGCAGCAAATGCTGGCCCTGGCGCGCGCGCTGATGTCGGCGCCACGCATCTTGCTGATCGACGAGCCGTCGGTCGGCCTCGCGCCGATCCTCGTCAGCCGGACGATCGACAAGATCAAGGAGCTGAAGGAGAAGTTTGCGCTCACCGTGCTGATGGCCGAGCAGAATTTCAACCAGGCGGTGCGCATCGCCGACCGCGGCTATGTGATCGTCCACGGCCAGATCGCCTTCGAAGGGCGTAACACCGACGAGCTCAACAACAACGAGCTGGTGCGGAAATTCTATCTCGGGCTTTGATAGAAAATCGGCTATGCCGACATTGGTCCTGCCATGCAAAACCCGTTGCATTTTGCAAGGACCGTAACATCGTTTACTTTTCTTAATTATATTCAACCGCGGAAATCCTCATTTTTGTCTTTTTGAGCAGGCTGGCACGTCGCTTGAGACAGGCCGGGCACCGAATTGCCACGGTTCCTCTCGGAGACGACGATGCGGCTCATCAGCAAAATGCTTTTCGGCGCGACGGCGGTGGTTGCGGCCACGGCGGCGAGCTATCCCCACGGTATCAGCGACATGTATCTCGGCGGCGTCTACCCGCACGATTTGCGCAAGCAGCAGGCGCTCAAGCTCTGCCAGCAGCAGAACATGTCGTTCGTCAGCTTCCTCGCGAGCGAGCGCGATCGGTGCTACCGCGAGATGCGCGGGCTCGGCGTGACCGCAACGTATAGCGGCGTGTGGAGCAAGCCCGACCGCCAGCACATGCAGGTCGCGACCGCCGACTGAGACCGATATCGCTCTTTGCCAGCTCCGCTTCCCGGCGAAGCCGGGGCCCACTCTTCAACGTCTCGACAAGCGGATCAGTGGGTCCCGGCTTGCGCCGGGAAGCGAAGATTCATCCCGACGGGCCCTCGCAGGCTGAAGCCGGCTAAAACTCCGACGCGTAACCCCCGTCGACCGGGATCGCGGCGCCGGTGACGAAATCCGAGGCGGCGCCGGCGAGAAACACCGCGACGCCCGAGAGGTCGTCGGGCACGCCCCAGCGGCCGGCCGGAGTGCGCGCCAGCACTCGTTCGTTCAGCCCCTTGACCTGGGCCCGCGCGTCGCGGGTCAGTTCGGTGTCGATCCAACCGGGCAGCACGGCATTGACCTGAATGTTGTCCTTGGCCCAGGCGGTGCCGAGCGACTTGGTGAGCTGCACGATCCCGCCCTTGCTGGTCGAGTAGGGCGCCGCATAGGCGCCGCCGAAGATCGACATCATGCTGCCGATATTGATGATCTTGCCGCCGCCCTGGCGCTTGAACGGCGCGTGGGCCGCCTGACACAGCACGAAGACGCCGTTGAGATTGGTGTCGATGACCTTGAGCCACTCGCCGAGCTCATAGGCCTCGGGCGGCTTCCTGATCGACATGCCGGCATTGTTGACGAGGATGTCGAGCCGGTCGAACCGCTCGACCACCTGTGCGATGAGCCCGCGGCACGAACCGGGGTCGGCGACATCGAGCGCGATAAACGCGCTCTTCACGCCAAACCCTTCCAGCTCGGCGACCGCCGCGGCCGATTTCGCGGCGTTGCGCGCGGCGACGACGACGGCGGCGCCGGCCTGCGCCAGGCCGCGCGCCATCCCCAGCCCGATCCCGCCATTGCCGCCGGTAACGACCGCGACCTTGCCGGTGAGGTCGAAAAGCTTCATCCCGTCATCCCTCGCGCTATCGCCCGGGCACGATAGCGGCAGCGCCGGAACCGCGCCAGTTTGGCACGGCTGCGTCCTCTCGACGTTGACGCTATACACCGCTAAACATAGCGAAACTCTTGATTGGAGAGCGCCATGAAGCTCAGCGCGCGCAACCAGATCAACGGCGTCATTGCCGAGGTGCGGAAGGGACAGACCACCGCGCATGTGCGGATCGACATCGGCGGCGGCGTCATCATCACCGCGTCGATCACCAACGAGGCGGTCGATGAGTTGGGCCTCAAGGCCGGCGACAAGGCGATCGCGGTCATCAAGGCATCGGATGTGATGGTCGCCACGCCATGAGGCTCCGCCGCCTCGCCCTTCTCTGCATCATTCTGGTGCTGCCGGTCGCCGCCGCTCGCGCGGCCGACGCGCCGGCGGGTGAGTTGGCGCTGACGGGTAAGGTCGTGCACCCGCAGCAATTCGACCTCGCCAAGCTGCGCGCCCTGCCGAGCGAGGAGGTGCAGGTGTCGTTCGACACCGAGCATGGGCCCGAGCACGCCGGCTTCACCGGCGTCTCGCTATGGGGGCTGCTCGGCGAGGCCGGCGGGATCGACGACAAGGCAAGGGGCGCGGTGCTGCGCCACACGATCAAGGTCACCGGGCGCGACGGGTATTTCGTCGTGCTTTCGACCGGCGAGATCGCCCCCGATTTCGGCGCCAAGCCGGCGCTGATCGCCTACCAGCGCACCGGCGAGGCGGCGGGGACAAGCGGGTTCCGACTGGTGATGCCGGACGACAAGCGGGGCGGCCGGTATGTCCGCGACGTGGTCACGATCGATGTCGAGTAGGGCTCAGTAGCGCATAACCGGGGAGGAACAGCATGGTTCGGCGAGGGTTTTTGGCCGCGGTCGCGGCAATTTTCGTGGCGGTTCTTTGCGTGTCGGCGCCGCGCGCGGCCCAGGCCGAAGACATCGTGGTGTTCGCCGCCGCGAGCCTCAAGGACGCGCTCGACGCGATCAACAGCGACTGGCAGAAGGCGAGCGGCAAGCACGCGACAATCTCCTACGCGGCGAGCTCGACGCTGGCGAAGCAGATCGAGGAAGCGGCGCCGGCCGATGTGTTCATCTCCGCCGATCTCGACTGGATGGACTATGTCGCAAAGAAAAACCTGATCGTGCCGAGCAGCCGGCACAATCTGCTCGGCAACGTCCTGGTGCTGATCGCACCGGCCGACAGCAAAGCCGGCGATGTCGACATCAAGCAGGGCTTTCCGCTGGCCAAGCTGTTGAATGGCGGCAAGCTGGCGATGGCCGATCCGAATTCCGTGCCGGCCGGAAAATACGGCAAGGCGGCGCTGACCAAGCTCGGCGTGTGGGATGCGGTGTCGGGCTCGGTGGCGGCGGCCGAGAACGTGCGCGCTTGCCTGCTGCTGGTGGCGCGCGGCGAAGCACCCTACGGGATCGTCTACAAGACCGACGCGGCGATCGAACCCAAGGTCAAGATCGTCGGTACCTTCCCGGCCGACGCGGTTCCGCCGATCATCTACCCGATCGCCCAGACCGCGTCGTCGAAGAACCCGGACGCGGCCGCGTTCATCACCTATCTGAGCGGCCCCGACGCGACCAAGCAGTTCGAGCATTATGGCTTCTCGGTCCTCAAATAGCTTCACTTCCTTCGTCTTTCCCGCGAAAGCGGGAATCCAGGGCGAGCGACGCCACGGTTGCCCCTGGGCCCCCGCCTTCGCGGCGGCGACGGGTTTGGCCTGATGCCGTTCAGCCTTTCGCCCGAGGAGTTGACCGCGATCAAACTGTCGCTCCGGGTCGGTTTCTGGGCGATGCTGACGAGCCTGCCGGTGGCGCTGCTGGTGGCGATGGTGTTGGCGCGCGGCCGGTTTTGGGGTCGCTCGGCACTCAACGTCATCGTTCACCTGCCGCTGGTGATGCCGCCGGTGGTGACGGGATACATCCTGCTGATCCTGTTCGGGCGGCGCGGGGCGCTGGGGGCGCCGCTCGCCGACTATCTCGGCATCGTCTTCGCGTTTCGCTGGACGGGCGCGGCACTGGCCTCGGCGGTGATGGGGTTTCCGCTGATGGTGCGCTCGATGCGGCTGTCGATCGACGCGGTCGACCGCCGGCTCGAGGACGCCGCGGCGACGCTCGGCGCCAACCGCGGCTGGGTATGGTTGACCGTCACGCTGCCGCTGATCCTTCCCGGCATCGTCGCCGGGATGATCCTCTCGTTCGCGCGCGCGCTCGGCGAGTTCGGCGCGACGATCACCTTTGTCTCCAACATCCCCGGCGAGACGCAAACCCTGCCGATCGCGATTTACACCTTCCTGCAGGTGCCGGGCGGCGAGACGGGCGCGTTCCGCCTGACGCTGGTATCGGTTGCGATCTCCGTCGCCGCGCTGCTGGCGTCGGAGGCGATCGCCCAACGCGCCTCGCGGCGCGCGGCGGGGCTGTGATCATGATCCGCTTGCGCGGATACGGCACCAGCCCGAAGGCGGGGCGGATGCCCCGCCGCACCCGGTCAAGGGCATGCTGAGCGTCAGCGTCACCCATCGGCTCGGCGCGTTCACGCTCGACGCCGAATTCCAGAGCGAAGGCGGGCTCACCGCATTGTTCGGCCGCTCGGGTGCCGGCAAGACGTCGCTGGTCAACGCCATTGCCGGGCTCATCCGGCCGGATCGTGGCCATATTTCAATCGACGGCGAGGTGCTGACCGACACCGCGACCGGCCGTTTCGTGCCGGCGCATCGCCGCCGCGTCGGCTACGTGTTCCAGGAGGGCCGGCTGTTTCCCCACCTCAACGTGCGGCAGAACCTCGCCTACGGGCGCTGGTTCGCGCCGAAGGATGGAGCAAGATCCCTCGGGGACGGCAGCGAGTTCGACCAGGTCGTCGGGCTGCTCGGCATCGAGCATCTCCTCGCCCGCCGGCCGGCGAATCTGTCGGGCGGCGAGAAGCAACGCGTCGCGATCGGCCGCGCGCTGCTCGCCCGCCCCCGCCTGCTGGTGATGGACGAGCCGCTCGCCTCGCTCGACGACAGCCGGCGCCACGAAATCTTTCCCTATATCGAGCGGCTGCGCGACGAGATGCGCGTGCCGATCGTCTATGTCAGCCACTCGATCCCGGAGGTGGCGCGGCTGGCGACGACGCTGGTCGTGCTGTCCGACGGCCAGGTCGCGGCGATCGGCCCGACCGCCGAGATCATGGGTCGGCTCGACCTGTTTCCGCTGACCGGCCGCGCCGAGGCCGGCGCGATCCTCGCCACCCGCATCGCCGGGCACGACAGCGCGTTCGCCCTGACGATCCTCAAGGCCGCCGCGGGCGAATTGCGCGTGCCGCGTCTCGACCTGCCGGTCGGCACGGCGCTGCGCGTGCGCATCAGGGCGCGCGACGTGATGATCGCGCTCAAGCCGCCCGAGGGCCTCAGCGCGCTCAACGTGCTGCCCGGCACGGTCGCCGAAATCGCGCAAGGCGACGGGCCGATCGTGCAGATGCGGCTCGATTGCGCCGGTGAGGCGCTGATCGCGCGGCTGACCCGCCGCTCGGTCGAGACCATGGGTCTTGTCCCCGGCCTCAAAGTCCACGCGGTCATCAAAAGCATCGCCTTCGACCACCACGCCTTCGCCGGCGCCCAACCGCTCGCGGTCAGCTCGGACGCGGAGATCGCGGAGGGCTGATCGCTGCTGGGCCTGCTGACACCCCTCTTGTCTAGCCGGGCTAGCCAAGTTTTCGTACAGACCAAAGACACGGGCCATTGCCGAGGCGGTTTGTGACGGTGCCGCTCATTTCCGTGGGTGACGTCGCCATTCCCTGGTAGACGTGCTTATCGAGCAATATGTAGCCTTCGAAGCTGACCCGCTTACCCTGGATGTATCCCGACAGGTTAACCATGCCCGCCGAGGCGCGCACGGAATACTGATCCGGCCCGGCGTACGCCACCGTCAACTCGAGCTTGGTCGGCCACGTCAAGGGCCAATCGCAGCCGACGAAGACCATCCCCGACCACTGCCCGACAAGCGACGGCGCGGGGGGCGGCGCGGATTGCGGCGGGCTCACCGTCGTTACAGTAGCCGGAGGCGTGACAATATCTTCCTGCTGGATCGGCGGCGCAGGACGCGGCCGTTGAACGGCCTTTGGCGGGGCGGGTTCCGGCGCCGACCGAAATGGGTCCTGCGCCCAAGCCGACAAGGAGAACAGCCCGGCCAACAGAAGGATGACGTATCGCATTCGTCGCCCGTTTGGCACGCCAATTACTCTATCCGGTCGTCAACCCTGGCGCGGAAAATCTCGCGCAGGTCTACACTGATTCAGCCAGCGACGCGGTGAGCGCGCCGACGTGATCCGCGCCGGCGACAGCGGCGGCCTCTTCGATCGCGCGGTAATGCTCGACGACGGCGCGGCCGAACGCGGTCAGCGACGCCCCGCCCCCCTTGACGCCGCCGACCTGCGCCGCCACCAACGGCTCGCGGAAGCAGCGGTTGAGATTGTCGACGAGCAGCCAGGCGCGGCGGTACGACATGCCCATCTTGCGGCCGGCCGCCGAAATCGAGCCGGTCGAATCGATCAGCTCCAAAAGCTTGATCTTGCCGGGGCCGATTTGCCGTTCGGCGTCGAAATCAATGCGCAGCGTCAGCCGTGCCATGACCCAGCTTAAATCAAATTCCGCCTGTCCGGAAACGGCACTCGCCAGGCCCGCATTCCGCGCATGCAGAATTAACGAGAAACGCGCATTTGCCGGCTCCAGCGAACCTCGGGTATGCTTCGCTTTGCCGCACCGGTCGGCGCAATTTGCCGCACAGTCGGCCGACGACGAGATAAAGAGAGGAGAGCGGGATGGAAAAGCTGCTGGGTTCGCTTACCGGGACGGTGATCGCCGGTTTCGTGCTGACCGTCGTCGTGATTCTGGTGATCCACGCGATCCATTAACCCGTCGAGAGGGGGAAACCGCCATGGAATTCGTAGACTACGGCTGGTGGACGCAGTTCGTCCGCTGGGGTCACATCATCAGCGGCATCATGTGGATCGGACACCTCTGGTACTTCAACTTCACCCAGACGCCGACCATGCCAAAAATCCCGGCCGAACTGCGGCCGGCGGTGGTTCGCTTCATCCTGCCCGAGGCGCTGTTCTGGTTCCGCTGGGGCGCGATGTTCACACTCGGCTTTGGGCTGGTGCTCGCCTACATGAACGGCTACCTGCTGAACGCGATAAAGATCGGCATCGGCGACGGCAACCACTACTTCACCTCGATTGGCATCGGCATGTGGCTCGGCACGATCATGTGGTTCAACGTGTGGTTCATCATCATGCCGAATCAGAACAAGGTGATGGGCGTGACCCAGGCGACGCCTGACGAAGTCAACGCGGCGCGGCGTATCGCCGGCCTCGCCTCGCGGGTCAACACGATGCTGTCGATCCCGATGCTCTATTGCATGGCGTTCGCGCCGCACTTCTACGCCGGCCATTAGAACTTTTCTGTCGTTGCCGCGAAGGCGGACCGCTCTCTGCAGCGGTCCGCCCTTGTCGTGCGACTACACGGAGAAAATCGTATCTCGCGTCATCCTAAGGTAAGCAGGCAAAGCTCCCACATCATTGGCGTTCCAACAATAATACTGGGCTTGATTCTATGCGTCGTGGGCGCGATGAAACGTAAGACTGTCGTCAAAACGACAGTCAATGTCATGAATGCGCCCGGTCCGGGTCCGTCTGGATCACCATAAAGGCTAGAACCTTCCCCTCAGCATCGCGAAAGCGAGCCGCCAGCTCTGCAGCGGGTCGCCTTCGCCGGCGCCGGAGAACGGGTCGAACCCGACCCGTTCGAGACGCTTGAGCGTGCGCGCCGCGATGCGCGCCGGCAATAGAGCCGGCAGCGCCGCTTTCGGGATGTCCCGCCGCATCGCCCGCGCCGCATCGAGACGGCGGGCCACCACCCGCGCCATGGCCTCGACCGCTTGGCGCAACGCCGGCGTTGCGCGCAGGGCGGCATAGTCGGCGGGATCGACGTCGCCATCGGCGGGGATCATCAGCCGTCCGGCGCGCGCATGGACGGGCATCGCACGGATGAGGCCGGAAAGCGCATAGGCGATGCCGATCTCGGTCGCCGCCGCGAATGTCGAAGGGGTCGCCGCGCCGAGCGCCTCCAGCGCCAGCCGGATCAGCGGCGCGGAGGTTCCCTCGGCATAATCCTCGAGCACCGCGAGCGAGGCCGGCGGCGCATCGTCGAGATCGCGCTCGCGGGTGTCGATCAGCCGGGCGAAATGCTCGCGGCCGAGGCCGTGCGCGCGGATCGCCGCGGTCAGCGGCTCGACCACCTCGTGCCGGCGCGGCCGGGCGTCGCCGTAGGCGGCGTCGATCGCCTCACGCCACCATTGCAGGCGGATCTGCCCGAGCATCGGCTCGCGCACGCTCTCGCGCACGCGGGCGATCTCGTAGTTGAAGGCATAGAGCGCGAAGAGCGCTTCGCGCGTCGCGGCGGGCGCGAACAGCGCCGTCTGAAACCGGTCGCGGTCGTGCGCGCGGACAATTGACGCAACAGGCGAAAGTGACGCAGCGACACTGGAACGCCGGGCGGACGGGACCGTTTTTCCAGTAGACCGATCGTGCATCGGCATTCCCCGAAGCGCTCCCGCAAACCCCTGGCGATAGGACTTGTCCCATGGCTTTCGAATTGCCGCCGCTACCTTATCCGAACAACGCTCTTGAGCCGTATATCTCGGCGAAAACGCTCGATTTTCACCACGGGAAGCACCACAAGGCCTATGTCGACAATCTCAACCGGCTCGTGGAAGGCAAGCCGGAGGAAAAGAAATCGCTCGAGGAGATCATCGTTGCCACGCATCGCGACGATGCGAAGACCGGCATCTTCAACAACGCGGCGCAGGTGTGGAACCACACCTTCTTCTGGAACTCCATGAAAAAGGGCGGCGGCGGCGAGCCCGAGGGCGAATTGAAGCGGGCGATCGACCACGATTTCGGCGGCTACGACAAGTTCGCGGCAGCGTTCAAGGACGCGGCGACTACGCAATTCGGCAGCGGCTGGGCCTGGCTGGTGTTCGACGCCGGCAAGCTCAAGGTCATCAAGACGGCCAACGCGGTGAACCCGGTCGCCGGTGGCGCGGCGGCGCTGCTGACCTGTGACGTCTGGGAGCACGCCTATTACCTCGATTATCAGAACCGCCGGCCCGATTTTGTTCAGGCCTTCCTCGATCACCTGATCAATTGGGAGTTCGTCGCGCACAATTTCGACAAGGCGCGCGGGCAGCGCGGTTAGCCGGCTTCGTTCTCCGCTTCGTCATTCCGGCGAAGGCCGGAATCCGGCCATCGGCTGCCGCAAGCGGCTGAGCCCTGGGCCCCGGCCTCCGCCGGGGCGACGAGCGAGGGTTACAGATGCTCGCCGGTGTCGAGCAGGTGGGCGGTGTATTCGCGATAGGTCATGCCGAGCGCCTCGGCCCGCGCGAGGCGCCTGAGGGCGATCTCAGGCGGCGGCGTCTTCCAGGCTTTGGCGTGCGCCTTCTTCCAGCAGAAATGCGCCCAGCTCATCCCGAGCTCGAGCGGCGGCCCCTGGTTATGGCCGATCCCGAACGCTGAAAGAACGCTGGCACCATCCGGCATTAGCCGACTCCGGTCTGCCTCGCTGCGGCAAGCAAGCCGCGTGCCTAAAGAAAAGGCAGCAGCGCCGCGGCGACGCGGCGGTCCTCGGCGAGCAGCACGTTGTAGGTGCGGCACGCGGCGCCGGTGTCCATCGCCTCGATGCCGATGCCGCGCGTCTTGAGCGCGGCGCGCAACGCCATCGCGGCGGGCGCACCGCGCCGCCCCAGCCCAAGGATGACGAGCTCGATGCCACCCTCGGCGATGACCGGCGCCAGGCCCTCGATCGTCGGCGCCGCATTGTCCCACAGGATCGTGCGTTCGGGGAATACCAGCACCGGCCCGGCGAAGATCACGCCGCTGACCCGAAACCCGCCCGCGCCGTAGCGTTCGATCAGCTGCCGCCCGGCCGGAGTTTGGGGCGTCAGCTCCATCGCCTAGCTTTTCGCGCCGCGCGGACGGCGTTCCGGCCGGCTGCTCGACCGGCCGCCCTCGCCCTCGCCGGTGGTCGGCTCGCGGGCCATCGCCCGACGGCTGGGCTGGATGTAGTAAACGATCGGCGCGGCGATAAAGAGCGACGAATAGGTGCCGATCACGATGCCCCACAGCATCGCGATGCTGAACCCCTTCAGCACCTCGCCGCCGAAGAACAACAGCGACAGCACGGCCAGCGCCACCGTGCTGACGGTGAGGATGGTGCGCGACAGCGTCTCGTTGAGCGCGAGATTGATGAGCTCGCGAAACGACATCGTGCGGTATTTGCGCATCGCCTCGCGCACCCGGTCGTAGATCACCACGGTGTCGTTGATCGAGTACCCGGCGACGGTGAGGATCGCCGCCAGGGTCGTCAAGTCGAACTCAAGCCGGAAGATCGCGAAGAGACCGATCGTGGTGATCGTGTCGTGCAGCGTCGCGATCGTCGCGCCGACGCCGAACTGCCACTCGAAGCGAAACCACACGTAGACGAGGATCGCGCCGAGCGCGAGCACGGTCGCCAGCACGCCCGCACGGATCAGCTCGGCGCCGACGCTGGGGCCCACGACCTCGGTGCGGCGATAGTCGATGCCGGGCCCGAGCGCCTGCTTGGCAAGCTCAACGGCCTTCATCTGCCCGGCATCGCCGCCGGGCTGCTCGGGCAGGCGGATCAGCACCTCGTCGGGCGCGCCGAAACCCTGCAGCGACGCATCGCCGATGTGCAGCGCGTCAAGTTTTGCACGCATCGCCGCGAGGTCGGCGGGACCTTGCGTCTTCGCTTCAAGCAGCGTACCGCCCTTGAAATCGATGCCATAATTGAGCCCGATCGTGGCGAACAGGCCGATCGACACCGCGCTCAGCAGGATCGAAAACGCGAAGCCGAACAGGTGCCAGCGCATGAAATCGATCTTCGGCACCCGCCGAATGACGATGAGCGGCCTAATCACAGCGGGATTTCCTTGGGCTTCCAGCGCCGCAGCCAGCTGACGATCTGCAGCCTTGTCACCAGGATGGCGGAGAACAGCGAGGTCAGGACGCCGATCGACAAGGTCACCGCGAAGCCCTTCACCGGCCCGGAGCCGAGCCAATAGAGCAGGATGCCGGCGACGAGCGTCGTCACGTGGCTGTCGAGGATCGTGCCGAAGGCACGGGTAAACCCGGCCTCCAGCGACGACAGCATGGTGCGGCCGCTGCGCAGCTCTTCGCGGATGCGCTCGTAGATCAGCACGTTGGCGTCGACCGCCATGCCGAGGGTCAGCGCGATGCCGGCAATGCCCGGCAAGGTCAGGGTCGCGCCGAGCAGCGACAACGTCCCCAGCATCAGGCAAAGATTGAAAAACAGCGCGATGTCGGCGAACAGGCCGAACAACCCATAGAAGAGGAACATGAAGATCACGACGAGGACCACGCCGACGATGCAGGACACCGCGCCGTCATGGATCGAGTCGGCGCCGAGGTCGGGACCGACCGAGCGCTCCTCGAGGATGGTGATCGGCGCCGGCAGCGCGCCGGCGCGCAGCAGCAACGCCAGATCGCTCGCCGATTGCACGGTGAAGCTGCCCGAGATGATGCCGCTGCCGCCGAGGATCGGCTCCTTGATGATCGGCGCGCTGATGACCTTGTTGTCGAGCACGATCGCAAAGGGCTTGCCGACATTGTCGCGGGTCGCGTCGCCAAAGCGGCGCGCGCCGGCGGTGTCGAAGCGGAAGCTCACCACCGGCTCGTTGTTCTGGAACGTCGCCTGGGCGTCGACCAGCGTGTCGCCGCCGACCATGACCCGGCGCTTCACCAGGTATTGCGTCGGCTGACCGGGCTTGGGGTTCTGCGCCGGGAGCACCTCGTCGCCGAGCGGCATGCGCCCGCGCTTCGCCTCCTCCGGGCTCATCGACTGGTCGACGAGCTGGAAGGTCAGCTTCGCGGTCTTGCCGAGCAGCTCCTTGACATGCTCGGGATCGCCGACGCCGGGCAACTCGACGAGGATGCGGTCGGCGCCCTGGCGCTGGATGGTCGGCTCTTTGGTGCCGGTTTCGTCAATGCGGCGGCGGATGATCTCGATCGACTGGTCGACCGCCTGTTGCCGGCGTTGCTCGGTCGCCTGCGAGGTGAATTGCATCTTGCCGGCGCCATCGGACGAGATGTCGACGCTCAGCGATGTATCGATCTTGGCAAGTGCGTCGCGTGCGTCCTGGATACGGTCGGTGTCGCGGATATTGAAGACGATCGCGTTGTTTTCGACGTTGAGGCCGGTGTAGCCGATCTTCGCGTCGAGCAGCGCGTTGCGCACATTGTCGATGATCGAATTGAGCTGCTCGGCCTGCGCCGCCGCGACGTCGACCTCGAGCAGCAGATACGAGCCGCCGCGCAGGTCGAGACCGAGATTGACCTGCTTGTGCGGGATCTGTGCCGGCAGCCAGGCGAGCTGCGCCGGGGCGAACAGATTAGGCACGCTAAACAGCACACCCAGCGCGCACACCGCGCAGATCAGCAAAATCTTCCAGTTGGCGAAATAGAGCATGCCTGGTCGCCCGCTATGCGGGCCATGACGATGGTAAAACGGCCGCGAACATCAGGCTTTGTCGGCCTCGTCGTTGGCCGGTGCCGGCTCCTTCGCCGCTTCCTTGGCGCGTCGGCGCCCGGCGGGGCGCTCGCCGCGCTCGTTGGCGGCTTCACGCGCGGCGGCGGGATCGGGCTTGGCGAGGACGCTGGAAATCGTGCTGCGCAACACCCGCACGCGCACCCCTTGGGCGATGTCGACCTCGATCTCGTCGCTGCCGGCGGTCACCCGGTTCACGGTGCCGACAATGCCGCCGCCGGTGACGACCCGGTCGCCGCGCCGCAGCGAATCAAGCATCGTGCGATGCGTCTTCTGCTTCTGCTGCTGCGGGCGGATCAAAAGAAAGTAGAACACGACGAAGATCAGCACCAACGGCAGGAACTGGATCATCGCGCTCTGGCTGTCGAAGAGCCCGCCCGCCTGGGCATAGGCCGGAGAAATCAGCATGTGCGTCGACCTCGAAAAGCGGCGGCGAAGCGGTGGCGAATTGGTACGCGATGCCCGGTAAAAGGGCAATGCAAACAGGCGCGACGGTTTGCCAAGCCGTCGCGGCAGGCCAGAACCGCTTCCCGCGCTCGCAAATTGTGATCTAAGTTCGCCGCCCCTTATCTTGGCAAGAACAGGAAATGTCCAAGCCCGACCTTTTGCCGCTGCTGACGCGCGTTGCCGACGCGCTCGAACGCCTCGCGCCGCCGGCGCCGCCGAAGAATGATCTCGACGCCGCCGACGCCTTCATCTGGCACGCCGAGGGCGAATGGCTGGAGCCGGTCAGCGACGTCAACCGCGTCGAACTCGATCTGCTGCGCGGCATCGACCGGGTGCGCGACATCCTGGTCGAGAATACCGAACGTTTCGCCGCCGGGTTGCCGGCCAACAACGTGCTGCTGTGGGGCGCACGCGGCACCGGCAAGAGCGCGCTCGTCAAGGCGGCGCACGCGGCGATCAACAAGCAGACGCCACGTGCGCTGGCGCTCATCGAGATCCACCGCGAGGACATTCCCACCCTGCCGCGCCTCCTGGCGCTGGTACGCGGCAGCAAGCGGCGGTGCCTCTTGTTCTGCGACGACCTGTCGTTCGAAAAACAAGACACGAGCTACAAATCGCTGAAGGCCGTGCTCGAAGGCGGCATCGAGGGCCGCCCGGTCAATGTCGTGCTCTACGCGACCTCGAACCGGCGCCACCTGATGCCGCGCGACATGATCGAGAACGAGCGCTCGAC
>JASHUW010000162.1 GCA_030039815.1 Alphaproteobacteria bacterium | reverse complement strand
CGGCCGATGTCGCCCGGCTGGCGACGATCCAGGATCGGCTGTTGCGTGCGGCCCTCGAGATGCTGCGGCCCGGGGGCATGCTTGTCTATTGCACATGCTCGCTCGAACCCGAGGAGGGGCCGCAGCGCGTCGATGGGCTGCTGAGCTCCGGCGCGCCCATCGAGCGGCGACCGATCTCGCCCGCGGAACTCGACGCGCCGGCAGAGTGGATCACGCCGGAAGGGGATTTGCGCACCTTGCCGTTCCACCTCGCGGAATATGACGGCATCGATGGGTTCTATGCGGCAAGGCTGGTAAAGGTCGCGGCGGCGGCATAGAACCGCCGCGCCGCGACGGTCGGGCCTGCGGCTGCTTGCGAGTTCGCTATTTCCTTGATACGAAACGACATGCAGTCCGCCGGGGGAGCGGTCCGGCGCCGCGAAACTGACAGACCCACCGGGGTGCCTCATGGTCCGGCGGTTCGAGGCCTTCCATGCGATCGCCGCTGAGCCGCGGCAGACCGGCGGCGCGATCCGAGCCGGCCGCACAGGGGCCGGTGGCTGAGCCGCCGCCGCTGTTCACCAGGGTCCGCCGTGACGCGCTGCGCGGTTTCGCGGCGAGTTCCTTCTATCGCCATACGCTGATCGGCCGAGTGCCGGCGGATTTGCGTCTCAGGGTCGGCGAGCGCTGGCCGGGAGACGGGAAGCGCGGCGCCACGATCCTGTCGGGTGAGATTGCCCTTGCCGGGCAGGTTGTGCGCAACCCGGTGCCGGTTTGGTTCCCGCCCGAGGCCGGGGTCAATTGGCTCGCCGCCTGGCACGATTTCTCGTGGGTGGCGGATTTGTTGAGCGTTGGCGGCGGCGCCCGCGACGCCGTGCGTGCGCTGGTGCAAAGCTGGCTGACCGACAACACCGGCTGGCACCCCATCGCCTGGCGCGCGGACGTACTGGCGACGCGCATCTACACTTGGCTCGTGCATTTCGACGAGATCGCTAGTCGCGAGGCCGATCGGCTGCTCCGTCGGGCGATGCTGGCGAGCCTCGCCGCACAGCTGCGCCACTTGGCGCGAACCGCGGCGTGGGAAGAAGCCGGTCCGGCGCGGTTGCGGGCGTTGAAAGGTCTGATCGCCGGCCTGGTCGCTTTCGGCCACGGCGAGAAGCGTGTCGTCCGCGCGCTACGCGCGGTGGAGCAGGAGCTGCCACTGCAAATCCTGCCCGATGGCGGCCATCGTTCGCGCAGCCCGTCGGTGCAGCTCGACGTGCTGCGCGATCTGGTGGATACCCGAGCGGCGCTGCGCGCCGGGCATATCGAAACCCCTGCCGCTCTGCAGGACGCGATCGATCGTATGGCGCCGATGCTACGCTTCTTTCGCCATGGCGACCGCAAGCTGGCCCTGTTCAACAACTCGATCGAAGAAGACGGCATCCTCGTCGATCTTGTGTTGACGCGGTCGGAGACCAAGGGGCGGGCGCCCGGGCAGGCGCCGCATTCCGGCTATTTGCGGATGCAAGCCGGTCACAGCCTGGTGCTGGTCGACATCGGCAAGCCACCGCCGCACGGCTTTGACGAGAGCGCCCATGCCGGCCCGCTCTCGTTCGAGATGAGCCAGGGACGAGAACGGATCATCGTCAATTGCGGCGGATACCGCGGCGCCAATCGTGCTTGGCGTCAGGTCGCGCGTTCGACGGCTGCGCATTCGGTGCTGGTGCTCGCCGACACCAACGCGGTCGAGATCGCCGATGACGGGACGCTCGGTCGGGCGCCGCCGACCCTTCGCTGCGAGAGCGCCGAGGACGAAGGGGCTCAGTGGATCGCGGTCAGCCATGACGGCTACCGCCAGCGTTTCGGCATCCTCTACACCCGCGAGCTCTACCTTGGCGCCGACGGCGATGACCTGCGCGGCGAGGATAAGTTGACCGGGCGCTCGGGCACCGCCTTCGCCGTGCGTTTCCATCTGCATCCATCGGTCGAGCCGCGCCTCGTTCAGGATGCGAGCGCAGTACTGTTGCGACTGCCGAGCGGCCTCGTCTGGCGGCTGCGCGCGAGCGGCGCCGAGCTCAGCCTTGCCGAGAGCATCTATCTTGGTTCGGGCGAGCTCAAAAAGACGCAGCAAATCGTCTTGAGCGGCACCACCGACGCCAACGGCGCCTCGGTGCGCTGGGCGATCCGGCGCGAGGGCCGGGCCGCCGATCTATCGTAGTCCGGTCCCGGCCGTCGCCTTGTTTTTAATCGCTCTGATTTTGATTGTGAGTATCGCGCTGCCTGCTTTTGCCGCGTCCTGTCTCGGGACACGGGTGTTGGTCGCGGTGCTGCGCCGTCGCGCGGTGCTCGACCGGCCCAACGAACGCTCATCACATATCGTGCCGACCCCGCGTGGCGGCGGGATCGCGGTGATCGGTGTCAGCGTCGTCGCCTGGCTCGTGCTCATCGCCCTCGGTTTGCTGCCCTTGCGGGACGCTGTCGTCGCGCTTGGCGCGGCGGGACTTGCCATCGTCTCATGGCTTGATGACTTGCGCGGGCTGTCGCAAGCGGTGCGCCTATTGGCTCAGTTCACGGCGGTTGCGGCCGGAATTTGGGTGCTGCCGCATAACGCGATCTTCCATGGCTGGTTGCCGCCAGGTCTCGACGCTGTCGCCGGCGCGCTCCTTTGGGTGTGGTTCGTCAACCTGTTCAACTTCATGGACGGGATCGACGGAATCGACGGCAGCGAGGCCGCGGCCATCGCCATCGGCATCGCCTTGGTCGGCCTCTTCGGCACCTTCGTATACCTTCCCTCTCACTCTCTGCCGCCTGGCGTTGGTGTTGCGGGAGATCTCGAGTTATGGACGCCCGCGGTCGCAATCGCCGGCGCGGCACTGGGGTTTCTGGTGTGGAACTGGGCGCCGGCGCGGATTTTTCTCGGCGACGTGGGCAGCGTGCCGCTCGGTTACCTGCTCGGTTTTCTGCTACTGGAGCTGGCGCTACGCGGCGCAGCGGGCATGCGGGGGGCGTGGCAGGCGGCGCTGATCTTGCCGCTCTACTTTCTCGCCGATGCCACACTGACCCTGCTGCGTCGGCTCGCCCGCGGCGAGCGGGTGTGGCAGGCGCATCGCGAACATTTCTATCAGCGCGCGGTGCAG
>JASHUW010000161.1 GCA_030039815.1 Alphaproteobacteria bacterium | reverse complement strand
CTCGGCATGATCGAGTGGACGCATCTCGCGCGCGCCGTGCGCTCGAAGCTGCTGTCCTTGCGCGAGGAGGATTTCTGCACCGCCGCGGTGCTGATGGGCGCGACCCCGGCGCGCATCATCGGTCGTCACCTGTTGCCGAGCTTCATGAGCCACCTGATCGCCTCGGCGACGCTGGTGATCCCCAGCATGATCCTCGACGAGACCGCGCTCTCGTTCCTCGGCCTCGGGCTGCGCCCGCCGATCACCAGCTGGGGCGTGCTGCTCAACGAGGCGCAGAACATCAGCGTCGTCGCGCTCTATCCCTGGCTGATGCTGCCGGTGGTGCCGGTGATCGTCACCGTGCTGGCGTTCAACTTCTTCGGCGACGGCTTGCGCGACGCCGCCGATCCGTATCATTGAACGCCTAAGGCTGCAGCACCAGGCCTTCATGCGCGACGATGGTGCCGGGTTTGGCGTGGGCGGCGTCGGCCGCGATCTGGTCCATCATCACGTCGCTGTGGCTGGGGTCGTGGTGGAAGATCACCAGCTGCTTGCAGTTCGCCTCGGTGGCGAGCCGCACGCCCTCTTCCCAGGTCGAGTGGCCCCAGTGCCGGTGGCGCGGGTACTCCTCGTCGGTATAGGTCGAATCGTAGATCGCGATGTCGGCGTCGCGCATCAGCGTCAGCACGTTGGGGTCGCTCGATCCGGCGTGGTGCTCGGTGTCGGTGATGTAGGCGACCGCCTTGCCGGCGAATTCGACGCGATAGCCGGTGGCGCCGTCGGGGTGGTTGAGCGGCGCGGTGACGAGCTTGATCCCGGCATGCGGGGTCAGCGTCTCGCCGGCGGAAAAATCGCGGAAGTCGAGCCGCGCCGCCAGCACCTCGATCGGGATCGGAAACAGCGGCACCGACATCATCTGCTGCAGCACCGACTTGATGTCGGACCCGGCGGGTTTCAGGTGCCCGGCCCAAAACCGGATGCGGCATCCCGCCGAATGGGCCGGCGCGAAGAACGGCAGGCCGACGATATGGTCGAAATGGGTGTGGCTGTAGAACAGGTCGAGGTCGACCGGCCGCCCGTCCGCGACCAGCGCGTTGCCGAGCGGCCGCAGCCCCGAGCCGCCGTCGAACACCAAGAGATGGCGGCCGCAGCGCATCTCGACGCATGACGTGTTGCCGCCATACCGGACCGTCTCGGGGCCGGGACAGGGAATGCTTCCGCGAACGCCCCAGAAGCGGATGGAGAGATCGGATCGGGCCAAGCCCTGCCCCTTTTGTGCCTTGCCGCAACTATAATGTCGCAGATACGCAAAAAGCCATATCGCCGCTCCCCACGGGCGAGCGCAAAAATTTTCGCGAACGTTTTGCTATAACGCGTTGTTAACCGGTTGGGTTGTAACCAATGCGCGAGCGTTAAGGTTAAGCCAGCCGGGAGACCCCCCAATGTCTCAGAGCGAACAGGACGCATTGATCGCCGAGTTCATGCGCAAGAAGGGCATCACCCGCTGCCCGACGGCCTGCGCGGTTCCCACCCATGCCGCGGTTTCCGAGGCCGATCGCGCCGCGCTGCGCGACTACAACGCCGCCCGCGAAGCCGCGCGCGTCGAGCGCGCCAAGACCTTCCAGCTCTTCGCCGCCTGAATTTTCGCCCGACTTCGCGCTATCGCCCCCGATAGCGCGGCCGCCGCCTCTCTCTGAAGGCGGCAACCCCCTCCTTCGCATCCTCGCTGTCGCGCACCGCCCCGAGTTGCGATCCGTAGATCGCCGCCAGCTCGGCCGGCCCCTTGGGCAGCACCCCGTCATTGACGAATCGCTTCATCGCCGCCAGCGCCAGTGGCGCCAGGTCGACGATCTTCGCCGCCATCGCCACCGCCTCGTCGACCTCGCCGCCGGCGGGCACGACCCGGTTGGCGAGGCCCACCGCATAGGCGCGCTCGGCGTCGATCGGCTCGCCCAACAGCATCATCTCCATCGCCACCTTGTGCGGGATGCGCGCCGCGAGGCCCGCGATCATCCCGCCGGTGATCCCGACCTTGCCCTCGGGGTAGGAGAAGCGCGCATTGTCGGCCGCGACCAAGAGGTCGCACATCATCGCCATGACCAGCCCGCCGCCGATGCACCAGCCGGAAACCGCGGCGATGATCGGCTTCTCGGTCTTGATCCCGACCGTCGGCACGCAGCGCCACAGCTCGGGCAGGTCGGTCACGTCGGCGCCGGCCGAGAACGCCTTGCCGCCGGTGCCGGTGAGGATCGCCACCCGCTGCTCCGAGGCGTCGAACGCGGCGAACGCAAGCTGCAGCTCGATCGCCACCGCCTTGTTGATCGCGTTGAGCTTCTCCGGCCGGTTGATGGCGATGACCGAAACCGGCCCACGCTGTTCGATGGTGACGACGCTCATTTCTCACCTCAAATAGTGCCCGGTTAAGCTGTCATTGCGAGCGCAGCGAAGCAATCTCCAGCCGTCCGGCCCTCTTCCGAGGGAAATTGCTTCGTTCTCGCGAATGTTCTCTTTTTGTACTTGAACGACAGCGGGCTCGAACCGATATTGAGGCTGATGCGACGTTTGCTCGAACAGCCCTCGATGCCCTACCGCAATCTGGATCCGACAACAGGAGGTCGCCACCATCTGTTATCGGCATCGATAACAGATGGATATCAGGTGGTGGACCATCTGATAAAACCTTTGCTCGCCGGGCGGCCCAGCCCCGCGAAATTTTGCTGCAGACTCGCTGCAGGAACAGCAAATATCGCAATATAGTGGGGCGGTGAATTCGGGGAGCGCGGCATGAATCTTTTCAAGGAACAGGGCGTCAGGGATTACGCCGCGGCGGCGGCGCAGATCCCGGTCATCGATTACGGCCCGTATTTCGCCGGCGAGCCCGGCGCGCTCGACCGCCTGGTGCCGCAGCTGCGCCACGCCTGCGAGAATGTCGGCTTCTTCTACGTCTCCGGCCACGGCGTCCCCGACCCTGTCATCGACGCCGCCTTCGCCGCCTCGCGCCGTTTTCACGCGCTGCCGATGGACGAGAAACTCGCCTTGCGCCTCAACGAGTGGAACATCGGCTACCTGCCGATGAACGCCTCGGTGCAGGGCGCCTCGACCGTGCACAAGGCGACCCGGCCGAACCAGAACGAGAGCTTCTTCATCAGCCACGACCGCGCCCCGGACCACCCGGAAGTGGTCGCCAAGGTGCCGCTGCGCGGCTGCAACCAGTGGCCGCCATCGCTCCCCGACATCCGCCCGCCGATGGTGACCTATTTCAAGACGCTGGGCGCGATGTGCGACAAGATGCTGCCGGCCTTCGCGGTCGCGCTCGACATGCCGCCCGACACCTTCGCCCCGCTCTTCGCCGGCGACGGCCACCACAATTTGCGCTTCCTGCACTACCCGCCGCAGGACCCGGATGAGGACAACCTCTTCGGCCAGGCGCCGCACACCGACAATTCCTTCATGACCGCGCTGGCGCGCACCGACGTGCCGGGCCTCGCGGTGCGCCTGCCGCCAAATGGACCAAATGGGGGCGAATGGTTCCCGCCGCCGATCATCGAGGGCACCTTCCTCATCAACCTCGGCAACATGATGCGGCGCTTCTCGAACGACCGGTTTCTCTCGACCCCGCACGGCGTGCTCAACGAAAGCGGCGCCGACCGCTATTCGATCGCCTATTTCCACTCGCCAAACCCGAATTCGACGATTCAGTGCCTGCCGAGCTGCGTCTCGGCCGACAACCCGGCCAAATATGCGCCGACCGTCTATCGCGAGCTGGTGCTCGAGTTCTACCGCGCCAACTACTTCCACCAGAAAGGCCACAAGTCTTCCGCCTCCGAGATGGTGCAGGCCGCGGAATGAACCTATCGGCGCTACACGAGCTCTCGCCGGCTTTTTTCTCCCTCTCCGCCCTCGGGGGCGGAGAGGGTCGGGGTGAGGTGGGGGAATCGCCGGCGCATACCCACCTCACCCTCCCAGCGCTTCGCGCCGGGCCCCTCCCCCCAATGGGCGGAGAGGGATAAATACCGTCCTCCCCGGAACACCATGACCCCAAAGCTCTTCGCCTTCACCTGCGGCACCGTCACCGGCGAGTTCGGCCGGCTAATGGAGGGCGGCGAGGGCGACGTCACCGTGCCGATCCCCTCTTTCCTGATCGAGCACCCCAAGGGGCGCGCGCTGTTCGACACCGGCTTGCACCCCGATTGCCAGCATGACCCCGCCGGTCGGCTCGGCGAGCGGCTGACGAGCCTCTTCCGCATCGGCTTCCAGCCGGGCGAGGAGGTCAGCGCCCGCCTCGCGGCGATCGACCGCGATCCGGCGAAGATCGACCTCCTGATCAACTCGCATTTCCATTTCGACCATTGCGGCGGCAACGCGTTGGTGCCCAACGCGACGCTCGTCGTGCAGCGCCGCGAATGGGACGCCGGGATGGACCCCGACGCCGCCGAGAAGCGCGGCTTCAACCCGCGCGATTTCGACCTCGGCCACAAATTGCGCCTCGTCGATGGCGAGCACGATTTGTTCGGCGACGGCTCGGTCGTCTGCCTGCCGACGCACGGCCACACGCCCGGCCACCAGTCGCTGAAGGTGCGCACCGACAGCGGCGACATCGTGCTCGCCGCCGACAGCTGCTATTTCTGCCGGACCTTGCGCGAGCGCCGCCTGCCGCGCTTCGCCTACGACAAGGAACAGATGCTGGCCTCGCTCGACCGCCTCGAAGCGCTGGAACGAGCTGGCGCGCGCCTCGTGTTCGGCCACGACCCCGAATTCTGGCGCACCGTGCCGCAGGCTCCCGATCAGGTGATATGAGCTGGAAAAGCGCCTTTGCGTCCTTCGAGGCCTCGCGTTGCTCGGCACCTCGGGATGAGGTT
This sequence comes from Alphaproteobacteria bacterium, assembly GCA_030039815.1. Classification (GTDB taxonomy): domain Bacteria; phylum Pseudomonadota; class Alphaproteobacteria; order ATCC43930; family CGMCC-115725; genus DATARH01. Next base: position 5,321 of record JASHUW010000161.1, on the reverse strand, counting down.
GTTTCTTAATGCCATCTGTAATCCTCCCTCATCCTGAGGTGCCGCTGGACGCCCCGGAGGGGCCGGTCGGCGGCCTCGAAGGACGCACAGTCGATTTGCAGCCAGAATGACCCAACTCCCGACCGCGATCCTCTTCGACCTCGACGACACGCTCTTGGTCGCGTTTGGTCCGTCGCCGTCGCAGTGGCGGCGCACCATCGCCGCCTTCGCCGACCACCTCGGACCGCTGGAGGCGGAGATCGTCGGCGTGGCGATCCGCGTTGCCACGGATGATCTCTGGGGCGATCCCAGCCGCCATAAATACTGGCGGCATCGCATCGACGAAGCGCGCCGCAAGATCGTCGCCGACGCCTTCGTGGCGCTCGCCGCCGCCGGGCATCCGGTGCCGGCCGAGGCGATCGGCGACGCGATGGCCGACGCCTACAACGCGCTGCACGACGAGGAGCTGGAAATGTTCCCCGATGCGCATGCGACGCTCGACCGCTTGAAGGAGCTTGGGGTCAGGCTGGCGCTGATCACCAACGGCGCCGCCGCGCCGCAGCGCGCCAAGGTGGAGCGCTTCGCGCTCGAACATCGCTTCGATCATATCCAGATCGAAGGCGAGCATGGCTTCGGCAAGCCCGAGGAACGCGCCTATACCCATGCGATGGAGGTGCTCGGCGTCGGCCCGCGCGAGACCTGGATGGTCGGCGACAACCTCGAATGGGAGGTCGCCGGCCCGCAGCGCCTCGGCATCCACGCGATCTGGCACGACGGCTACGGCAACGGCCTGCCGCCCGGCTCGCCGATCGTCCCCGACCGCATCATCCGGCGATTGAGCGAGTTGCTGGAGTGACCCAATTCGTCGTCCCCGCGAAGGCGGGGACCCAGGGCAAGTGACAGGATGGTCGCTCTGGATTCCCGCTTTCGCGGGAATGACGACTGTAATTGGCTAGGGCACCTTTTTCAGCCCCAGCTCCGCGAAGCAGGCGTCGGTGATGCCGCCATTGGCTTCGCAGGTCGCTGTCAGCGCCGCGAACTCGGCCTTGGTCGGCGCCTTGCCGGACGACAGGCGCCAGCCGGCAAGGTCCGGCGCGGGCGGGGCGCTACTCGCGGTTTCGGAGTGCTGGCATGCGCCCAGCGTCAGCAGCGCCGGAAACGCCAGGAGGAACAAGGTTCTGCCGCTCATCGCCGGCGGATAATGCCGGCGACATGTCACCAAGTCCACCCCGGTGGCGCAACCTCAGGCTGGGTCGAACTCGCGATCCTTGGAGGGGATCAGATCATAGGGCAGCGCGAACCCCGGCATGGCCTTGATCCGCGCGGCCCAGGCTTCGAGATGCGGCCAGTTCGAGATCTCGAACCCGCCCTCCGCCATAAACACCATGCGGCCCCAACAGCCGATATCGGCGATCGTCATGTAGTCGCCGACGAGGAACGGCTGGTCGGTCACGGTCTTGTCGACAAACGACAGCGCCGCCTCGGCGCGCGGCCGGAACTCGGCGATGACCTCGTCGTGCATCTTGCGGAACCGCGCCGAATGGCGCACCCGCGCCACCGCGGTGATGTGATCCGCCTCCCACGACAGCCACGACCGCGCGTCCCATTTCGCTGCCTCGGTCCTGCCCTCGAAAATCCCGGTCTCGCGCGCCAGGTAGTCGAGGATCACGTTCGACTGCAGGATCGTGAGGCCCTTGTGCTTGAGGCTCGGCACCACGCCCCAGCGGTTGACCGCCAGATATTCCGGGCTGTTCTGCACCCCGGTCTTGAGGTTGACCGTGCGGAACGAGAACGGCACCCGCGCCAGCGCCAGGTACAGCATCGGCTTGTAGCTGGAGCTGGAGGTGAAGCTGCCGTAGAGCGTGAACCGGTCGGCGCTGACCGGCTCACCGATCACTCGACGTCTCCCATGCCGAGCTGGTCGAGGAGCTTATATTCTTCGGCCAGCATCTTCAGCCTGGTCCAGGTCGCGTCCTCGACCTCGATGCCGTTCTTGCGGCGGTCCTGCTCCTTCATATGCTCGATCTCGCCCGGATAGAGCACGCCGCTCGACCCTTCGGCGGGCGGCGTCGACTTGAGGTAGCGGACGAACTCGCCGACCTCTTTCTTAAACTCGGCCAGCGGGCGGAACGCCTCGACCTTGAAGCAGGCCATGAAGCAGCCGTCATTGTGCCGTCCGGTCGGCTCGACCCCGAAACCCAGCCCGGTCAGGAGGCCGCACAGAATCTCCACCATGAAGGCAAGCCCATAGCCCTTGTAGCCGCCGTCCGGCCCGCCCATCGGCAACAACGCGCCGCCCTGGCGCAGCTGGCGCGGGTCGTTGGTCGGCTTGCCGTCCTTGCCGATGACCCAGCCGTCCGGTACCGACTCGCCACGCGCCACCGCGACGCCGATCTTGCCGGCCGCCGCGGCCGAGGTCGCCATGTCGAGATAGACGGGCCCGTCGAGGTCGGAGGGCACGGCGATCGTGATCGGGTTGGTGCCGAGCCGCGCCTCGCGTCCGCCGAACGGCGCGACGGCCTTGGGCGAACGGCCCGAATCCGCGGTGACGAGGCCGATCATCCCGGCCCGCGCCGCCATCTGCGAATAGCTCGACAACCGGCCGATATGGCCCTGGCGGAACACCGTCGCCGCGGCGACATTGCCCTTCTCCGCCTTCTCGATCGTCAGCCGCATCGCCTTCTCGTTGGCGACGTAGCCGAACGCCCAGTGCCCATCGATGACCGTATGGTTCGCCGATTCCTTGACGATCGTCCACGGCGCGCCGGGCACGATATGCCCGACCTTGATGCGCTCGATATAGGTCGGCACCTGGATGATGCCGTGCGAATCGTGGCCGACAAGATTGGCGCCGACGATATGGCGCATGACCAGCGCCGCCTCGTCCTTGGGCGTGCCCGCGGCGACGAACAAGGCCCGGCCGATCTCTTCGAGCCGGTCCGCCTGGATTTTCGGCATGGGTTTCCTCCGTGATCGTCGCGCCGAGCCTAGCCTCGCGGCGTCGGGCGCTCAATCCGCCAGAGCGCGCGCGACGGCGACGAGGCTGGCATCGGTTCCCGGGCCGCCGATGATCGACAGCCCGATCGGCAGTCCGTCGACCGTGCAGCCGGGGATCACCACCTGCGGCACGCCGGTGAGCCCGCCATGACAGGCGAGGCGCGTGATCCGCTCGCGCAGCGGGTCGAGCGCGCTGAGCCGCTGTCCGCAGAGCGGCGCCGGGAACGGCGTGGTCGGCTGGCAGAGGATCGTGCCGGGCGGCAGCAGCGCGCGCATGCGGGCGCGGGCCGCGTCGCGCACCGACTGGGCGCGGGCGCGCTCCGCGTCGGTGATCACCGCGGCCGCGGCGAGATTGCGCGCCACGCTGAACTGCATGCGCGGGTTCACCCGGTCGACCCAGTCCTTGAAGGTCTGCCACGCTTCCGAGGGCTGGATCGTGCGCTGCGCGTTGGCCCAGGCCACGAGACCCGGCGGCGCCATCGCCTCGTGCTCCACCATGCCAAGAAGCCGGCCGAGCCGCTCCACGAGCGGCTGCAGCGCCACCGCCGCGGCGGCATCGGCGACGGCGAACGCATCGTCGGCGATGATGAGCCGGCGGGGCAGCTCGTCGGGGATCGCCTCGCCCAGCATCACCGCCGAAACGCGGGCGAAGGTTGCGGCGTCGCGGGCGAACCAGCCGGTGGTGTCCGAGGTCGGCGCCTGGCTCATCATCCCGGTGAGATCGAGCCTTCCGTGCGTCGGACGGATGCCGTAAAGCCCGCAAAAGCTTGCCGGCACCCGCACCGACCCGCCGGTGTCGGTGCCCAGCGCGGTGTCGCACAAGCCCGCCGCCACCGCGACCGCCGAGCCCGATGACGAGCCGCCCGGCACGCGGCCGGGAGCGCGCGGATTGCGCGCCGTACCGTCGAACGGGTTCTCGCCGAGAATGCCGAGCGAGACCTCGTCGGTGATGGTCTTGCCGATCAGCGCGGCGCCCGCGTCGAGCAGCCGTTGCACGGCCCAGGCATGGCGTATTGGCACCGGATTGACCCGCGCCCAGTCGGGATTGCCGCCGCCGGTCACACGCCCGGCGACGTCGAACAGATCTTTGGCGGCGAACGTCAGCCCGGCGAGCGGGCCGCCGGGTGTGCCGTCGATGCGAAACCGCTCGCCCGGGACGAAGGCGCCGAAATCGTCCTCCGTCGCGGCACCGTCAGCCATCGAGCAATTCCGCGACCGCCTTGGCGACGATGGCGTTCGACAGCATGATCGGCGGGCCGAGCGGGGCCAACGCGGCGCGGTGCCGCTCGGTGAAGCCGATGCAGTCCAAGAGGATGGCCTCGGCGCCCTTGGCTTGCAGCGTTCGGCCGGCGTCAAGCACGGCTGCTGCACCAGCGCTGTAGGGGCTTGCCGCGGCGAAGAGCGGCGGGCGCGCGAGCGGCCGCCACTTTTCGGCCTCCGAGACGATCTGGCCGGGGATCGGCACGAGAATGCCGACCTGCCGCCGCTCGACGAGGCCGGCCACCATGCCGGGGATGATGTGGTCGGGCTCGACCAGCCAGGCGCGGCGGCACTCGAGGCCGACGAACGTGCCGGTGCAGAGCAACAGGATGACGTCGCAGCCGTCGTCTTCCAAAAGCGCGAGCGTCTGCTGCACCGCCTCCTGCATGGCGCGCCGCGACAGGTTGACCGAGCTGCCGTCCTGCAGCTGGGTAATCAGCGCGGGCTCGTCGGCATTGGCTGCGTATCGCGCGGTGATCTCGGCTCGTGTCAGCCCATCGAGCGCGCCGCGGTGGATGAGCCGCGTGCCTGCCGGCACATGCCGCTCGATGATCGGTACGACGTCCGGGCGCGGCGCCTGGCCGATCGTCAGCGTGCCGAGAACGCGGTTGGTCATCGATCGCCCCGCGGCGCCACCTTTCTAGCCCGAATAGGCGACGAGCCGGCTGTTCTGCTCGCCGAGCCCTTCGATCGCGATGCGCATCCGGTCGCCGGCGCGCAGGAATTTCGGCGGCTTGAAGCCCATCGCCACGCCTTGCGGCGTGCCCGTCGGGATCACGTCGCCGGGGTAGAGCGTCATGAACTGGCTGACATAGCTGACGATGTGCTCGATGCCGAAGATCAGATCGGCGGTGTTGCTGTCCTGCCGGCGCTCGCCGTTGACGTCGGTCGTCACCTGGAGCTTGCCGGCGTCGGGCAGTTCGTCGGCGGTCACCAGCCACGGCCCCATCGGGCAGAACGTGTCGCAGCTCTTGCCCTTGGTCCATTGCCCAAGTCGCTCCAGCTGATATTCACGCTCCGACACGTCGTTCACGACGCAGTAGCCGGCGATGTATTTTTTCGCGTCGGCCGCCGAGACGTAGCTC
>JASHUW010000160.1 GCA_030039815.1 Alphaproteobacteria bacterium | reverse complement strand
AGCCGACTAAACGACTCTAGACAACCAGTTTCAAAGCGAGATCGCGCCTCTATAGAAATGTGCCCCGTGGATGCCCGGAGCAAGTCCGGGCATGACGAGGTTAAAGGTTCGCCGGATGCTCGTTCAGTGTCCGAACCCGAACAGTTTCTGCGCGTTGTGGTGCAGCACCTTGTCGGTCACCGATTTCGGCAGGCCGAGGCGCTCGATATAGGCGAAGGTCTCGGTGTAGCTCTCGAAATCCTGCAGCACGGGATAGTCGCTGCCCGTCACCAGATGGTCTTCGCCGAAAGCTTCCAGCGCGCAGCAGAACGCCGCCTTCGAGCCGTAGCACACCGTGTCGTACCAGAATTTCTTGGCGGTGACCGAGGGGGCCTCGGGCAGGTTGGGGTGGTGGCGCGGGCTCTGGCCCTGCGCGTCGAGGCGATTGAGCAGCATCGGGATCGGCCCGCCCAAATGCGGCACGATGAATTTGATGTTCGGGTAGCGGTGGGGGATCTGCTTCGCGATCATGTGCAAGACGAAGCTCGCGTCCTCGAGCGAGGTGCCGACGGGCGCGGTGAATTTGTAGTCGTTGATGAAGGGCGAGCAGATGCCGTTGGTCGACGGGTGGACAAAAAGGATCGCGCCGCGCCGGTTCAATTCGGCATAGATCGGCTCGAACTCGGTCTCGGCGACCGAGCGGTCGAAGCACGAGATGTGCATGTTGACGCCGACGCAACCGAGTTGGTCGAGCCCGCGCTCCATCTCCCTGAGGCTCGCGTCGATATGCGGCAGCGGCAGCATCACATAGGACGAGATGCGGTCGGGGTGCTTGTGCGCCAGCTCGGCATAGCCGTCATTGAGCAGGTGGATCGCCTGGACGCCTTCCTTCTCGTCGGGCAGATAGGGCGGGCGATGCGGCGACAACACCTGTTTCTCGACCCCGGCGGCATCCATCAATTCGAGCCGGCCGACAATGTCGGCGATCGAGTCGGAGACCGGATGCTTGGCAATGCCTTCCTTGACCGTAATGGCGGGGCCGACGCGGGGGCCCCAGCGGTCGCCCATGAAGTCGCCGAATTTTTGCGGGATGTAATGAGCATGCACATCGCAGATCATCGGATAGCCTCCTCCCCTTGGGTTGGCGGCATCATCCACGGCGCCGAGAGCAGCGGCAATGACTGAGGCGGAAATGCGCGCGGCGGCGTGGCTCAAAGCCTGGGACGCGCAAGGCATCCATCGCACCGGGACGGCGGGTGACGCGGCCGGCGCCGAGTGGCTGGCGGCGGAGGCTCGCGCGCTCGGCGCCGAGGTCGGAAGCGAGGAATTCGCGCTCGACCGGCTCGACCCGGTCGAGTGCTTTCTGGAACTTGGCGGCGAGCGGATCGAGGGCGTCCCGGTGTTCGACGCCCCGGCCACCGCGGCGGACGGCGTCGCCGGCCGGCTCGGCGCGGATATCGCGGTCGCCGAGCTGACACCGCGCGCGGTCTATAGCGGCGCGTTCCAGCGCCTGCGCCGCGCCGGCGGGCATGCCGACAACCATCGGGCGCTGGTCGTGGTCTGCCAGGGCGACGCGCCGGGTCTTGGGCTGATCAACGCCGAGGATTTCCGCGCGCCCTACGGTGCGCCGGCGATCCACGTGTCGAGCGCGGCGCGCGACATGGTGCTCGCCGCCGCCAAGGAGGGCGCGCCGGCACGGCTGGTCTCCTACAGCCGGCGCACGCCGGCACAAGCGACCAACATCGTGGTCTCGCTCGAAGGGCGCGATCGCGCAAAGCCGCCGCTGGTGGTGATGACGCCGCGCAGCTCATGGTGGCAATCGACCGCCGAGCGCGGCGGCGGGCTCGTCTGCTGGCTCGAAAGCCTGCGCGCGCTGCTCGCCGAGCCGCCGGCTCGCGATGTCGTCTTCACCGCCAATAGCGGCCACGAGCTGGGCCATCTCGGGCTCGACGAGTTCGTCGCGCGGCGGCCGGGCTGGGACCGGGCGGGTGGCGCGACCTGGCTGCATTACGGCGCCAATCTCGGCGCGTTCGGCAGCTGGCTGGCGCTGATATCGAATGACGAAGGGCTGCGGCGGCTCGGCCTCCCGGCGCTGACCGGCGCCGGGCAGCCGCCCGATGACATTCCCTGGCCGTCAACCCCGCCGAGTGGCGAAACCCGCGACATCCACAAGCTGGGCGGGCGCTATCTGACCTTGGTCGGCACCAACCGCCTGTTCCACCTGCCGCAGGACCGTTGGCCGGATGCGGTCGATGTGCCGGCGGTCGCGCGCATCGCCGCGGCGAGCGCGCGGATCGCGCTCGCGCTCAGCCGGTAGGATCAGCGTCTCAGCTCATCCCGGCAGCAGCGCCCGGCCCGGCGCGGCCGCATTTTTGGACAGTTCATATTTTGTTCTTGACAAAATCGTAATTACGATTCTATAAAGGCGTCCGCTCGCTAACCGGCGAGCCGGCAATGCCCCGTCCCCGCCGCCGATCCGCGCAAACCTCCTATTTCGCCGCTGTTATGTCGCTGTTCCACCCGCTGTTCCGCTCGCTGTTATCCCGCTGTTATCTCGCTGTTTTTCACCCTGGTCGAAGTGAAG
>JASHUW010000159.1 GCA_030039815.1 Alphaproteobacteria bacterium | reverse complement strand
TGCCGCTCGGCATCCGTCAACGCCTGTCGCTCGCGGTTGCCATCGTCCACGAACCGGAAATGCTGATCCTCGACGAGCCGACATCGGGGGTCGATCCGCTCGCGCGCGACCGGTTCTGGGAGCTGCTGATCGGGCTGTCGCGTGACGACGGCGTCACCATTTTCGTCTCGACCCATTTCATGAACGAGGCCGAGCGCTGCGACCGGATCTCGCTGATGGATTCGGGCCGAGTGCTCGCGACCGCCACGCCTGCCGGCCTCACCGCGGCGCGCGGTGGGACGACGCTGGAAGATGCGTTCATCAGCTACCTCGAAGAGGCGTCACCGCCGCAATCCATTGCGGCTGCGCCGATGCTGGCCGCGGCGGGCGGACGCCCGACAGCGGCGCAACCAGGCCTCAGCCTGCGCCGACTGACCGCCTGCACGATCCGCGAGACGCTGGAGTTGCTGCGCGATCCCATCCGGCTCGGCTTCGCGGTGTTCGGCACAACTTTCCTCATGCTGATGCTCGGCTTCGGCATCTCGACCGACGTCAATTCGCTGAGCTTCGCGGTGCTCGATCATGACGGGACGCATGAGAGCCGCGCCTATCTGGAAGAACTGCGCGGCTCCGCTTATTTCGTCGAGAAACCGCCGCTGGTGAATTATCGCGATCTCGAAGACCGGCTGGCGGCGGGGGATATCGATGTCGGGATCGAGATCCCGCCCGGCTTCGGCCGCGACATCGCCCGCGGGCGCCCGGTCTGGGTGGCCGCGTGGATCGACGGGGCGCGGCCGTTCATCGCCCAGACGATCCGCGGCTACTTGCAGGCGATGCACCAGCTCTACCTCGCCGATCCCGCGGTGGCGACATCGGCGCCCGCGCCGGCGCCGCCCGCGGATATCGAGGTGCGGCTCAAATACAACCAGAACTTCGAAAGCATCTACGCCATGGTGCCTGCGCAGTTCGCGCTGCAATTGGCGCTGTTTCCGGCGATCCTGATGGCGCTGGCGATCGTGCGCGAAAAGGAACTCGGCTCGATCACCAACCTTTACGTGACGCCGGTAACCCGCCTGGAATTTCTGGTCGGCAAGCAGGTGCCCTACATCGCGCTGGCGCTGGTCAATTTCGCGCTGATGCTGTTGCTGGCGTTCTTCGTGTTCTCCGTCCCGCTCAGAGGCAGCTTCCTGACGCTGCTGGTCGGGGTGGTGATCTACGTCGCCGCGACGACCGCCTACGGCATGACGATTTCGGCTTTTGCCCGGACGCAGATCGCGGCCCTCTTCGGTACCGCGATCCTGACCGTGCTACCGGCGACGATGTTCGCCGGGATGATGGTGCCGGTATCGTCGCTGACCGGAATGGGCCGGATCATGGGCCGGCTCTTCCCGATGACCTATTTTCTGCCGGTCAGCATCGGCACCTTTACCAAAGGCCTCGGCTTTGTCGATCTCGCGCCGCAGCTCGGCGTACTCGCCATCTTCATCCCAGCGCTGATTCTGTTGAGCCTCCTGCTGCTGCGAAAGCAGGAGCGCTAGGGATGCGCACCCTCGCCAACATCTACTGGCTCGGCACCAAGGAGCTGCGCAGCTTTGTGCGCGACTACGTGCTGCTGGGTCTGGTGATCTATGCCTTCTCCCTGGCGGTCATTGCCCAGGCGCAAAGCAGCTCGCAGGAAGTGCACAATGCCTCGGTCGGGATCGTCGATGAGGACCGATCGGAGCTGTCGCGTCGCATCGCCCACGCGTTTCTGCCACCCTACTTTCAGGCGCCGCAGCCCGTCGCGGAGCGCGACATCGTCCCGTTGATGAATGCGGGCAAATTCACGTTCATCATCGACATCCCGCCGAATTTCGCGCGCGACGTGACGGCCGGGCGCGAGCCGAGCCTGCAACTCGACGTCGACGCAACCGCCATGGTGCAGGCCGGGCTCGGCGCCGATTACGCGACGCAAATTATCAATGCCGAGATCACTAATTTCGTGTCGCGGGCGGAGGGCACACCGGCATCGCCGGTCAATCTCGTCGCGCGGATCGCGTTCAATCCCAACGTCGAGACCAGCTGGTTCACCAGCGTCATGGGCATCATCAACAGCATCACGATGCTGGCGATCATCCTTGCTGGAGCGGCCATCGTGCGCGAGCGCGAGCACGGCACCATGGATCACCTGCTCGTCATGCCGGTGACCCCACTGGAGATCGCCGCATCGAAGATCTGGGCGAACGGGCTCGTTATCATCGTCGCGGCGGGTTTGTCGTTGTATTTCGTCGTCCGCGGTATGCTCCACGTTCCGATCTCCGGCTCGGTGCCGCTGTTTCTCGTCGGGACGGCCGTCTATTTGTTCTTCGCCACCGCGATCGGCGTCTTCCTCGGCACCGTCGCCCGCTCCATGCCGCAGCTCGGCCTTTTGTACCTGCTCGTCTACGTGCCGCTGGCGCTGCTGTCGGGCAGCAACACGCCGCTCGAAAGCATGCCGAAATGGATGGCGGACATCGCCCAATTTTCGCCGACGGCGCATTTCGTCTCGTTTGCGCAGGCCATCCTCTATCGCGGCGCCGGTTTCACCGTGGTGTGGCGGCAATTCGCCGAAGTCGCGTTGTTCGGCACGCTGTTTTTTGCGCTGGCGCTGCTGCGCTTCAGATCGGTGGCAAGCTCCACTAGCTGAGCCGGTCTCATGTGGCGGCGCGCGCCTTTGACCTGGGTCAATGAACGCACGGCTCGGTCATCTCATCCTCCCGCACCGCGCCACGGCGTCAGAAGAGGACGAGTTCCATGTCGACGATCGAGAGCCGCACGACCAGCATTCGTGTTTCGGGCGCGGAGACCGCGCTCGCGGCCCGCGGTCCTCATTTCTTCTTCGTCCTTGCCGCGCTGTTCAGCGCGGCGGTGCTGGCGGAATGGGTCATCGCCGAGCGGCTCGGCTGGACCGCGGCCGTGCCGCCGACCATGTGGCACGCCCATGAGATGGTCTATGGCTTTGCCGCCGCAGGCTTGGCGGGAATCGTCATCGCGTGGGTGCCCCGCTGGGCGAGAGCGCGACAGGTCTCCACAAGCCGCCTGACGCTTCTTCTGGGCATCTGGTTGCTGGGTCGCGCGGCGATGGCGGTTGGGGGGCTGCTGCCGCCCTGGCTTCCCGCCGCCCTGGACCTGAGTTTTCTGCCGGGGCTGGCCGCGCTCGTCGTCGTTCCTCATATTGCTGGGCGGCCGGAGCGCACCCTGCCCTTGCTTGCGCTGCTTGCCGCGCTGTGGCTTGGCAACCTGGCCATGCACGCGGAGGTGTTCGGTGGCACCTTCGCGGCCGCCGAGCGCGGCGCGCGTATCGGGATCGACGCCTATCTTCTGTTGATCGCGATCGTCTGCGGTTACGCCATACCCGACGCGACCAACCGGTATCTGGCCGCGCGCGGCGCGAAGGCGCGGGTAAGGCCGGCATGGCTACTCGATAATCTCGCGATCATCACGCTGATGCTTTACGCCGTCAGCGACGCCATCGCTGGGACGAGCCACGCGACGAGCGCAGCCGGCTTGACGGCAGGCATCGTCAACGCCGTGCGGCTAGCCTGCTGGCGCGGCGACCGCGTCCTTACGGCGCCGGCGGCGGCAATCCTGCACGTCGGCTATTTGTGGCTGGTGGTCGGGCTACTGCTCGAGGGAGCGGTGCCGCTCACAAACGGCGTGGCCGACATGGCCGCGGTCCACGCGCTGAGCGCCGGTGCGATCGGTACCATGCTGCTAGCCGCGATCGCGCATGAGAGCATGGTCCATGGTGGGGCCTCTGGGCGCGGCGAGGCGGCGGTGCTCGCCGCCTATGGCCTCGTGTCGGTGGCGGTTGTTCTGCGCATCGCGGCCTTGTTCGTCCCCGGCGCGTTCGTCGAGCTGATCATCGCCTCCGGCGCCGTCTGGTCGCTTGGCTTCCTCTGCCTTCTTGCCAGCTATGTGACGCCGATCTTAGTTTCATTCGGCGCGCGCCGCGTCACGGACTAAGGGGCCCTTGATCCACCTCAATTCGGAGGCGCGCCAAACTCACTAACGTTTGTCGACGAGGCCTTGCATGGTCGTGGGGAATCCAATGAAGCGCGTGCCGCCAATTTTGCTGATCTGCGGCGGGTTGTTCCTCGCCATGATCACCTTTTCATTCTGGCTCGGTAACACCGCGAGCCCGCAGCGCGTGTCGTACACCGCGTTCGAGAAGGACCTCGACGACGGCCAGATCAAGTCGGCGACGGTCACCGGAGACGACATCCAGGCGACGCTGAAGGATGGCAGCGTGATCGTGACGACGCGCGTCGCGAACGACATGGCGGCGCAATTCGCCGCGCACGGGGTAGAGGTTACCGGTTATCCGGCATCGAGTGGGGGTTTCGGGTGGCTGTTGTGGCTACCGATGCTGCTGCTGTTGCCGTTCCTCTTTTTGCGCGGTGGTGTGGGCGGGGCGATGGGCCCCGTCGGCGCGATGACGCAGAGCAAAGCGAAGGTCTTCGCGGAGACCGAGACCAAGGTGACTTTCGATGACGTCGCCGGCGTCGATGAGGCCAAGGAAGAGCTGAAGG
>JASHUW010000158.1 GCA_030039815.1 Alphaproteobacteria bacterium | reverse complement strand
TCCATCTCTTGTCCAGCCAGGACCAGGGCCATCACCAGCAATCGGTGCGCGCTGGTATAGGTCCGGTTTTCCTGGATGCTGCGACGCGCGCATTCCACCGCACGTTCGTATTGTCCGTCGGCCAGGGATGCCATTCCTTCGACGATATTGAAAGCGTACATCAACGGGTCATATGGCGAAAGGGCCTTCGCTTTCGTGACGTCGGCAATCGCCCCGCGGCCATCGCCGATCCAGGAACGCGCCGCGGCCTGCCACAACCAGGCCGGCGCTGAGTTGGGATTGATCTCAAGAGCCGCGACGAAACGCCGGAAAGCGAGATTGAAATCCTTGTGAAGATAGGAGGCGACATGACCGTGCACCGCCAGCGCCATCGGCTCGGTCGCATCGCACTCGACGCCCTTGATGGCGAACGCGTTGGCCCGCGCGGTGTCCGCCGCGGGATCGGGCGACCAGCCCTGCCCGACCCGCAAAACATGCCAGCGAGCGAGCCACGCCATCGCGGTGGCGTAGTCGGGCTTTCGCTCGATTGCCTCGACCAATAGCCGCTCCGAGGACTCGAACACGGCGCGCGAGGAATTGTGCATGTTTTCGATGGCGCGCAAGAGCAGGTCATACGCGTCCAATCGGTCCCCGCGCTTGATCCGGCTCCGCGCCAGCTCGGCCTGGCGCAGATGCGGCGCGATGCGCCGGACGATCGCCTCGACAAGCCGGTCCTGCACCTCGAACAGATCGAAGAATTTTTCATCGAGGCGCTGCGACCACAGCGCCGTGCCGTTCCGGGTGTCGGTGAGCTCGACCGAGAGACGCAGACGATCGGTCATCACGCGCATGCTTCCCGACAGCACGTAGTGCACGCCCAGCAGGTCGCCGATCTCTTGCGGCGACCGGTTCTGCCCGCGAAATGCGCGGGCGGAGAGCCGGGAACTGACGAAGAAATTAGGCAGGCGCGACAGCGCTTCGCTCAGATCATCGGCAACGCCGTCGGCAGCGTAGCCGTGCTCGGGAACGTTCGAGAACATCTCGAACGGCAGAACGGCGATCGAGGGTTGCGCCCTGTGCTCTCCGGCCGGTGCAGCTTGGGTCACGACCGGTTGTGGCCGCAGCAAGAGGCCGCCCACCCGCTGCGCGGGCGCGCGGCGCGTCAACCGGATCGACTCGAAGAGCGCCTCGGTTTCCGGTGATGGCGTCAAATCTCCCGACAGCTGTTTGAGAGCCTGGCGACAGCGTTCGTACTCGCGCAGCGCCTGTGATCGGTCGCCGATCTCGACAAATGCCGACATCAGCTGACGGGCGGCCACCTCGTGGGCGGGATCGTAGCTGACCAGGCGCCGTGCCGCCTCGATCCGAAGCTTCGCGGCGGCACCATTCTCCACCAGGCGGTCGAGCTCGTTCTCCAACTCCGATCGCTGCTTATTTTCGAGCCGCGTGCGCTCGACCGAAAGCCATTGGTCAAAAGCGCTCGTCACCCCGTGCAGGTCGTCAAGCAGCCGTCCGGCATTGGCCTGGCCGGCGAACGCGTCGATCCAGCAGGATGCGGCATTTAGCCGCAAGGTCTCGCGTTCGATCTCAATCAGCCCGGGTACCGCGCGACAGACGGAGTTTTTAATTTCGGTCAGCGCCTGACGAAGGCTGTACCGCGCCTGCGTGTCGCCGGAGCGCGCCCAGAGCAGCTCGATCAGGCGGCTGCGCGTGACGGGAGCGCCTTCCGCCAGACACAGATAGGCGAGCACGGCGCGGCTCTTGCGAAACCGCGGGAGAATGTTTTCTCCGCCGGGCCCCACCATTCTCATCGCGCCCAAGAGATAAATTCTGACTGGAAGCGCCTTATCGCCAAGCGTGCGCGCGGCTGTGCGCAGATCGACTACCGATGCTTGTTCCGCCATCGCTGTGCCCTCGCGGCAGGAATGGTTATGCGATGTTTAAATCACGGCAGAGGGTTACTTCACGCCGCCCATGTTATCGAACTTCACGGAAAATTCACGCTATTTTAACGGACCGCCGCAGACCAAAGCTGGTACCGGCACCCGCTCCGTCCACCTAAGATATTCCATTCCACGCGATACCAGGGGCTGTCAGATCCGGCGACTTTGGCGAGAACCGCCGTCGTGGTTTGCCGTCTCGTGGCCTCGCGGACACCGCCATGGGCGATAAAAACCGGCGATCGATGAATTCGCACTCTACTTCACGGGAAATTCACGTTATTAATCCCGTTCCCCTCCCGTCTTTCGGGATTAGGGGAACAGGCGGCGGCAAGCCCGCCGAAATGCTTGGGAGAGGATGGGGTGGAATTTTTGATCGACCATACGGGGCGGTCGCGAAAGGTCGGCAATCGAAATCTACCGGTTGTCCTGGGGAAAGTCGGCTATGTCCATATCCTCTCCAGCGAACGCGTAGATGCTTCGCGGCATGCCGTCGACCGCACCGTCATCGTGACGCTGCAGCCGCAAAAATTGAGCGATGCGACGACGGCGGCTTTGGGAAATAAGCTCGCCGCCTTGAACCCGAGTCGGGTCGTCATCGTCAAAGACGGCCCGGCTCCCGAATGCTGGATCTTCTCGGAGTGCCTCGCGGCGCTCCGCAAGGTCACGGCGCTGGCCGACGATCGGCGCCCTGATCCGACCCGCCCGGTGCACTGGCTGACCTGAGGGGAGTTGCTCCATCCGCTCGGATAGGCGAAACTCACAACCGACGCTGGATGAACAAGGGCGTCGGTGATCAGCAGGGGACAACAATTGCAGCGTACTAATCAGCGCCGCGGGCTGGGGCGCCGCGGGGGCGCACCGCACCCGATCGACATTCACGTCGGCTCACGTGTCAAATTGCGGCGCAATATGTTGGGGATCAGCCAGGAAAAGCTTGGCGAGGCTCTCGGGCTCACCTTCCAGCAAGTCCAAAAATACGAGCGCGGGGCCAATCGCATCAGCGCGAGCCGGTTGCTCGAAATCGCTCGGGTCTTGGAGGTGCCGATCGCATTTTTCTACGACGATGTCGATCCGGTGCGGGCGCCGGCGATTCCAGCGGATATCGATGAAGTCGGCTATCAGGAGACCGAGAGCGATCACCTCCTGCGCGACGAGACCGTCGAGCTTGTGACTTGCTACTACTCCGTCGGCGATGAGCGGACACGGCGTCGCCTGTTTGATCTCGCCAAGGCGCTCTGGGAGAAGGACAACCCTCGCACCGGTGGGCGCCGCGGTGCGCCGCGAGGCCGCAAGCGGCGCCGGACCTCCGCGGAGTTGCACGACTAACCAGCCAATCCTTTTCAGAAGCGAAACATGAGGAACTCCCCAAATCGCGTGGCGGAATACGGCCGGGGCACGGGTATTCCCAATCCCATCGATGTTCATGTCGGCAAGCGCATCCGGTTGCGACGCCTGTTTCTGGGAATGAACCAGGAAACTTTGGCGACGCAATTGGGCGTCACATTTCAGCAGGTGCAAAAATACGAGGGCGGGTCCAACCGCGTCAGCGCGTCGCGGCTGGCGGAGATGGCCCGCGTCCTGGATGTTCCGATTCCGCATTTCTTTGCCGAACTGCCGGTTGAGGGCAAAGAACCGGCCGCGCGACGCGAAGAACGAGAGCGTATGGAACAGTCCGAGACCATCGATCTTCTCCGTTTCTATTACGGAATTTCCGATGAGACGATCCGCAAAAGTTTTATTGATTTGGTCAAGGTGATAGCGGCGCAAAGCGAAGCCTGATCCGACCCTTGCCGGTCATTACCGGGTCTTTGGATCACGCTGTCAGGCGAGCGACCGCTTTCGGACCGCCGGGTCGAGACCGGCGCCTGTGCCACACAACATTTTTGCACCAGTTGTGCCGAGCGCACCGCCGCGATCCCGTGGAAGGACGAGGCCGACGGATCCGCATGCCGGATGAAGGGGACGCTGTCAGCCGATGCTGGCAACTCGTCGAAGCAAGAGCCGGCCCCGACACCTCTGCACTCGAAGTTGCTGACGACACACGGCAATTCGAGAGGCTCTTGATGGCGATCATCGGGCGTTGAAATATCACCCGTCCACTCCCCCGGTTCCCTTCAGGTGTGTCGTGTTGGAATTCGTCATCGAGCAGGCCGCGTTCTGCGCCCTGATTGGTTTTGTGCTTTCGGTCGTCGTTACAATGGCGGCTTCCCGGCCGGTTCGCGTCGAGCCGCAAAGCGTCTTGGCCCGTTTGGCGCTCGCGGCTCCGCCGGCTTATCTCGCTGTGGATTACCTCGTCTACCAAGGGCTTGCGATGGCCATCATCGCCGCCGGAGCCTGCGGCGTCGGTCTGTATTGCTTTCGCGGATGGTGGCTTCCCGGGCCCCGCCTCGATGCAGCGGTCGAGCACCGCCGGCCGGCAGTTCGTTCGCGCCAGGCCATGCTTCTGCGATACAGGGTCGAAGCCGTGGTTCGCGCCGATCGGCGATGCCCCTACGGGTCCACGGAGGGGCGTCCGGCAAAAGCCGCTTGATATGTCGCACCCTAATTAATGCATTGCTTATCGCGATGCCAAATGGCGGAAGAGGCAGGAGTCGAACCTACCGAGGACGCCAGGGCGCCCTCCAACGGGTTTGAAGCCCGCGCGCCCCACCGGGAGCGGTACTCTTCCGCCGCCAGCATGCCGCGCGCCAGCGCGCTTGCCTAGCCGCGGCGTTTGCCCGGCGGGTGTAGAGAACAAGCTTAACACCGCGCGCCGCCAGCGCAAGGAGCACCGCCTCGACGGCGGACCAAGAGCGAGGCGGCGCGCGCCTCCCCGATGGCGGCGGCGCCGGCGCTAACCGCAAATTTAGGTTACCGCGCCGCGAAACCGGTAAAAACCAAGCAAAAAGCGCGACGAAACCGCAAGTCATACGCCGGATTTGCGTGATATCAGCCGACCCGATGTTGGACACTAGGCCATATGCGCTGATCGTCGATCGCGACGAGGAAAGCCGCGCGCGCATCGCGGCGTTGCTGCGCGAGAACGGCTTTGTCGTCGCCGCGTTCCGCGAGGGCCGCGGCGCCTTGGCGGCGCTGGCGGCGCGGGCGG
>JASHUW010000157.1 GCA_030039815.1 Alphaproteobacteria bacterium | reverse complement strand
CGGGATGGGCCACGTGCGGCATGTCGGCGATCCGGTCGCGTTTGTCGTCGCGGAATCGCGCGACCTCGCGCGCGACGCGGCGGAGCTGATCGCCGTCGACTACGAGGTGCTGCGGGCCGTCGTCAACGCCAAGGAAGCGCTCGCCTCGGGCGCACCGCAATTGTGGGACGAGGCGCCGGGCAACCTCTCCTATCGTTTCGAGCGCGGCGACAAGGCGGCGGTCGACGCCGCGATAGCGTCGGCCGCGCATGTCATCGAGCTCGATCTCGTCAACAACCGGCTCGTCGTCGCGCCGATCGAGCCGCGCGCGGCGATCGGCCGCTACGACGACAGAACGGGCGGTTACGACCTTTTGCTCTCCGGGATGGGCGTGCACAGCCTGCGCGACCAGCTGGCCGATGCGGTCTTTCATGTTTCCCGCGAGCGGGTCCGCGTCCATGCTCCCGATGTCGGCGGCGGGTTCGGGATGAAGAATTTCCTCTATCCCGAATGCGTCATGGTGCTGGTAGCCGCGCGGCATACCGGCCGGCCGGTCAAATGGGTCGGCGAGCGCGGCGAGGACTTTGTCTCGTCGGCGCAGGGGCGCGACAACCTTACCAAAGGCAAGTTGGCGCTCGACGCTGACGGCAGGTTTCTCGCGCTCGAAGCCGATACGATCGCCAATCTCGGCGCTTATCTCTCGACCAACGGCCCGGGCAGCTCGACCAACGCGCCGTCGACCGCGATGGGCGGGGTCTACGACATCCCGGCGATTTTCATGAGCGTGCGCGGCGTTTTCACCAACACCGTGCCGATCGACGCCTATCGCGGCGCCGGCAAGCCCGAGGCCAATTACCTGATCGAGCGGCTCGTCGAGCTCGCGGCACGCCGGCTCAAGATCGATCCCGTGGCGTTGCGGCGGCGCAACCTGATCAGCCAATTCCCCTACCGCAAGGCGCTCGGCACCACCGTCGATTGCGGCAGGTTCGTCGCCAACTTGGCGGCCGCGACGGCGCGCGCCGATCGCCGCGCCGCATCGCCCGGAAAATTGCGCGGGCTCGGCATCGCCTGCTTCCTTGAAACCGCGCGCGGCACGCCGAACGAGGGCGCGGAGATCCGTTTCGAGAAGGACGGTGCGGTGTCGCTGCTGGTCGGCACGCAGTCGAACGGGCAAGGCCATGAGACCAGCTATCCGCAGATCGCCGCCGATCTGCTGGGTCAGCCGATCGAGACCTTCCGGCTGGTCCAGGCCGACACCAGCGAGGTGCCGCGCGGCAACGGGCATGGCGGCGCGCGCTCGATGCACCAGGGCGGTTTCGCGCTCTATCGCGCGGCGGAGATGGTCGTTGCCAAGGGCCGTGTCGTGGCCGCGGGCCTGCTGCAGGCCGACGCCGCCGAACTCGCCTTCGCCGACGGGCGGTTCTCGGTGCCGGGCAGCGGGCGGGCGATCGATCTCTTGGACGTCGCGCGTGCGGCCGCCGATCCCGCGAACCTGCCGGACGGCGTCGCGCCGGGGCTCGGCGCCTATGTATGGAACGAGTGCGACCTGATCACCTTCCCCTCCGGCACCCATGTCGCCGAGGTCGAGATCGACCCGGAAACCGGGCTGGTGACGCTCGAACGTTATTTCGCGGTCGACGATTACGGCCGCGTGATCAACCCGCTGCTGACCGCCGGGCAGGTACAAGGCGGGGTCGCGCAAGGCATCGGCCAGGCGATGCTCGAGCACACGGTCTATGACGCGGAGTCGGGCCAGCTCCTGAGCGGCTCGCTGCTCGATTATGCCCTGCCGCGCGCCGACGATCTGCCCGCTCTCGACATCGTCCTCGACGGGCTGCCGACCGCTGCCAACCCACTCGGCGTCAAGGGCTCCGGCCAGGCCGGCGCGATCGCCGCGCCGCAAACCATTATCTGCGCGATCCTCGACGCGCTCGCGCCGCTCGGCATCGAGCATATCGACATGCCGGCGACGCCGGAGCGCATCTGGCGGGCGATCAGGAGCGTTGCGCAGCGATCTCCCTGAGCCGCGCTAGGCAGGCAGCACGGTCGGCGGCGAAATCGCCGTCTTCCCACCAGCGTCTCACCGCGCCAAGCAGCCCGCCGACGCGCGGGCCGGGCGCGATGCCGAGCGCGGTCACGTCGTCGCCGCCGAGCGGGAAGATCGGAATCTCCCAGGTCTCGGCGAGATCGAAAAGTTTGCGCAGGGCGGACGGTTTGAGCTTGCAGTCGGCGGCGAGAAGCAGGGCCAGATCGCCGTAGCGCTCCTGGCCATAGCGATAGAGGGCGAGGCGTTGCGCCTTGGCATCGGCCGCGGGATCGAGCGGCCAGGGCGATGTCAAGCCGGCCAGCCGCTTCTTCTCTGCCGCCGGCAGCCGCAGCCGCTCGGCCACGGCGTTTGCGCCGGAGCGATCGACCTCGATCAGCGCCGCGAGACGCAGAATGCCGTCATCTGCCGCCGCCAGTGGCAGCAGCGCGTCCAACCGGTCGAGCCGCGTCGCCTCGGGCAGGATCGCGGCGAGCACGCCGTCCTCCTGCATCATCTTCAGCACCCGCACCGGATCGGGGCCGCCGATGAGGCGCAGCAGCTCGCGTGACACGCGCTCCGCCGACAGCGTCGGCAATTTGCCGGCCGCGGCGCGGCACGCGCTGCGCGCGGCCGCATCGCCCTCGCCGCCACCGAACCGCGCCTCGAACCGGTAATAGCGCAGGATGCGCAGCACATCCTCGGCGATCCGCGTCGCCGGATCGCCGACGAAACGCACCCGCCGCGCGGCGAGATCGGCCTGCCCGCCGACCGGATCGTCGATCGTCCCGTCGGGCGCGAGGTAGATCGCGTTGATCGTAAAGTCGCGGCGCGCCGCGTCTTCACCCCAGTCGGCGCCGAAGGCGACCACCGCGTGCCGGCCGTCGGTCTCGACATCGCGGCGCAGCGTGGTGATCTCGAAGCTGCGCGGCGGCCCAGGGGAGGTAACGACCGCCGTGACGGTGCCGTGCGCGATCCCGGTCGGCAGCGCCCTCACTTTGGCCGTGCCCAGCGCCGCCATCACCGCTTCCGGCCGCGCCGGCGTGGCGAGGTCGAAGTCGCCGGTTTCCGTCTCCCCGAGCAGCGCGTCGCGCACGCAGCCGCCGACAAACCTCGCCTCGATCCCCGCCGCGGCGAGCGCCGCCAGCAAGCGCTGCACCGCGGGCTCGCCGAGCCAGGACGGCGTCAATGCGGTCACGGCTTGCCCGCCGGCTCGACATGGCCAGGCACGATCCGGCCGTTCTCGATACGCGGCGGCACGTAAACGCCCGGCAGCGTCGTGCCGAACCCGACGGTGATCACGACCAGCACGATCGCGGTCAATGCGACGCCGCTCAGCGCCAGCCACACCCAGGGCAGCTGGTGCCAGGCAAGCGCGCCGGCCGTCTCCGACCAGCCGGTCGCGCGCAGCCAGATCAGGTAGATCACGGTCGGCAGCAGCAGCGGCACGACAAGGGTCAGGATTTCGCGCGGCATCGCCGCCTCACCAGCCCAGGCCCTCGGGGTTCAGCACCTCGGCGAGGTTCACCAGCATGCCGGCCGTCGCGCCCCAGATGTTGCGGCCCTGGTACGGCAGCACATAGAACACCCGAACCCGTCCGGCCGACTCGCGTTCCTGGCGGTTGTGGTTGCGCCGGTCGAGGACATAGGACAGCGGCACCTCGAACACTTCGGCGACTTCGAAAGGATCGATATTCAGCACGTAGTCGGGCGTGATGACGCCGACGATCGGGGTGATCTCGAACCCGGTGCCGGTGACATAGGTGTCGAGCCGGCCGACAACGCTGATGAGATCACGCGCCAGGCCGACCTCCTCCTCGGTCTCGCGCAACGCGGTGGCGATCGCGTCGGTGTCGGTGTCCTCCCGGCGGCCGCCAGGGAAGGAAATCTGCCCGGCATGGGCAGAGAGATGCGCGGTGCGCTGGGTCAGCAGCACGCTCATGCCCTCCGGCCGGTCGATCAGCGGCACCAGCACCGCGGCCGGCCGCAGCGCCGACGAGGGCGGTGTCTCGCCGGGGTTGAGATCGTGGTCGCCGCGCGTCTCGGCACGAATTTCCGCCGCCTCGAGCGGGTCGCTGGTGCCGCCGAAGCCGCGCCGCCCGATCGTCGTGCGCGCCAGTAGCGCGATCAACTCTTCGCGAGTCATCAAGAGGCCAGTCACTCGTCTTCCGGGTCGCCGAGGTCGAAGAACGCGCCGTCGCTCCACAGTCCGAACGGGCCGCCTTTGTCGCCGCGCTCGGCGTCGGCGAGGTCGACGAGCTCGTAAAATACCGGACGATTGAGCCTTGCTTCGAGCCCTGGCCGCACCAGCAAGTATGGTTCTGGCTCGCCCTTTGCACTAGTCTCGATGCGCAACGGGTGCTCCGGCCCCGCCGCCACAATCTCGTCGAGATTGGTGCGGAAACTGAGCCGGCGGCCGGAGCCTGAACCTTCCGAATTGACTTCGACGGCGAGGAACGGCGCATCCTCGACGGCGACGCGGCCCCGCTCAACCGGGGTGACGAGCCAATAGCTGCCGTCATCCTCGCGGCGCAGCACCGAGGCAAAGAGCTTGACGAGCCTTTGTCGCGCGATGGGGGTGCCGCGATAGAACCAGGTGCCGTCGCGAGCGATCTTCATGTCGAGATCGCCGTGATCGACGACCGGGCGTTTCGGCGGCGACGGGGTTTCGCCGCTGCGGCGGTTCGCGGGGGACGAAGCGCTGGGCATGATATTATCTACTGGCGCCGGTTTTTTGCCGGCATGTATTTGGGATCGAGACAGCTTGGCTTCCACATCACCCATCAATTCCCCTCCGGGGGATCTCGTCGCCGAAGTCGAAAGGCTGGGCGAGCGGCTTGGCATCGTCCGCGACCGGATCGGCGAGGTCATTTTCGGTCAGCGCGAAGTGATCGAGCAAGCGTTGATCACGTTGCTGTCGGGCGGTCACGCGTTGCTGATCGGCGTGCCGGGTCTCGCCAAGACCCGGCTCGTCGAGACGCTCGGCACGATCCTTGGCCTCGATGACAAACGCATCCAGTGCACCCCCGATCTGATGCCCGCCGATATTCTCGGCTCCGAGGTGCTGGAGGAGAGCGAGACCGGCCGGCGCTCGTTCCGCTTCATCCCCGGCCCGGTGTTCTGCCAGTTGCTGATGGCCGACGAGATCAACCGCGCCAGCCCCCGCACCCAGTCGGCGTTGTTGCAGGCGATGCAGGAGGGCCGCGTGTCGATCGCCGGGCAGTATCACCCGCTGCCGCGGCCGTTCCACGTGCTGGCGACGCAGAACCCGCTGGAGCAGGAAGGCACCTACCCCCTGCCCGAGGCGCAACTCGACCGCTTCTTGATGCAGATCGACGTCGATTACCCGGACCTCGAATCGGAGCGTCGGGTGCTGATCGCCACGACGGGGGCCGAAGAGGCGCAGCCGCGCCCGGCGATGACCGCCGAGGAGCTGGTTGCCGCGCAGCGCCTGGTGCGGCGCATTCCGGTCGGCGAGAGCGTCGTCGAGGCGATTCTCACGCTGGTGCGCTCCGGCCGGCCAGAGGATGGCGCCGAAGGCGCGCGCCGCTTCGTCGCCTGGGGGCCGGGGCCGCGCGCCAGCCAGGCGCTGACGCTCGCCTGCCGGGCGCGGGCCTTGCTGGACGGGCGCTATGCGCCGTCGGTCGATGACGTGCTGGCGCTGGCGCCGCCGGTGTTGCGCCACCGCATGGCGGTCAGCTTCGCCGGGCGGGCCGAGGGGGTCGGAGTCCTCCAGGTCATCGAGCAGATGATGGCGCCGCTCAAGTGATCTCGGCCCGATGATTTCAGCACGGGCCATCGGCCGGATGGCGACCCTGCCGCTCGGTCCGCCGCCGAGGGACCTTGCGGCCGGATCGCTTCGCCATCGGGCCGAGGAAACCGCGGCATCCCTGCCGCCGCTGCTGGTCGCCGCCGAGCGCATCGCCGCGACCGTCGCGCAGGGCGTGCACGGCCGCCGGCGGGTCGGCCAGGGCGAGACGTTCTGGCAGTTCCGCCAGTACCAGCCCGGTGACGCCGCCGCGCGCATCGACTGGCGCGAAAGCGGCAAGTCCCAGCGCCTCTATGTGCGCGAGACCGAGTGGGAGGCCGCGCAAAGCGTGTGGCTGTGGCGCGACGCCTCGGCGTCGATGGATTACTCGTCCGCCGCCTATGTTGCGGGCGGCGATTGGCCGACCAAGCGCGCCCGCGCGGAGTTGATCCTTGTCGCGCTCGCGAGCCTTCTGGTGCGCGGCGGCGAGCGGCTGTGCCTCCTGGGCAGCGGCATGGCGCCGATGAGCGGCCGCGTTGCTCTCACCCGCCTCGCCGACCTCGTCGAGCGCGGCGCGCGCCGGGGCGGTGGTTTGCCCGCTCCGGAGCATTTGCCGCGCTATGCGCAGCTCGTGCTGATCGGCGACTTCCTCGGGCCGCTCGACGCCACGAACAAGGCCATCGCCGGGTTCGCCGCCGCCGGTGTTGCCGGCCATGTGCTGCAGATCGTCGACCCAGCCGAGGAGGATTTGCCCTTCGATGGCCGCGTGCGCTTCGAGGGTGTCGAGGAGCGCGAGGAACTGCTGGTCAGTCGCGTCGAGACGATCCGCGAGGCTTATGCCGGGCGGTTCCGCGATCATCGCGCGGCGCTTCAGGCGATGACCCAGGCGGTCGGATGGTCGTTCAGCGCGCACCGCACCGACCGGCCGCCTTCCCTGGCGCTGCTCGCGCTGCACGCGGCGCTCGCGCCGGACCGCAGACGATGACCGACGCCATCAGCTTCAATTCGTCATTCCGGCGAAAGTGTGCGACTCGCGCCGGGTTCGCCAAATTTGTCGCGGTCGTGCCGGCCCCCTCCCCGCCGCTCTGCGGCTCTCCCTCCCGCGTGGCCGCGGGGGAGGGTAGGGGTGGGGGCCGCGGCCGGTTCAACTTCGTTGGCAATACGGCGGCATAACCATGCTGTCGCTCGGGTTGTTGGCGTTCGCATCGCCCTGGCTGCTGACGGCGCTGGTCGCGCTGCCGGTGATCTGGTGGCTGCTGCGCATTACCCCGCCGGCGCCGCGGCGCATCTCGTTCCCGGCGCTGCGGCTGCTGTTGGGGCTGACCCCGCGCGAGGAGACGCCGGCGCGCACGCCGCTCTGGCTGATCGTGCTGCGGACCATCCTCGCCGCGCTGGTCATCATCGGCTTGGCGCGTCCGGTAATGAACCCGCAGGCGCCGCTCGCCGGCAGCGGGCCGCTGATCCTCGTCATCGACGACGGCTGGGCGGCGGCGCATGACTGGCAGGCGCGGCAGAACGCGGCGCTGGGCGTCCTGGCCGAGGCGGAGCGCGAGCGCCGTCAGGTGGTGCTGCTGACCACGGCCCCGCTTGCCTCGGGTCAGCCGGCGCCGCCGCTGCAGCCGGTCCGCGCCGTGGATGCGCGCGCCGCGGTTGAGGCACTGGCGCCAAAGCCGTGGCCGGTCGATCGCAAGGCGGCGCTGGCGCGGCTCGATGCGCTGCCGCTGTCGGGTGGAACGGGCGCGGTTTGGATCGCCGATGACGTGGACGTTCCGGCTACCGCCGATTTCGCCAAGGCGCTCTCCGCCCGCGGCAGCTTCCGCTACCTGGCGGCGGCGCAAGCCGAGGCGCCAAAGTTGATCGCGCCCGGCGGCGAGCCGGGCGACCGCGCCGGCAAGGAACTGACCGTCGCGGTGAAGACGCTGCCCGCGCCGCTGCCGCGCAGCATCACCGTGCGCGCCAGCGACGAAGACGGCGCGCTGCTCGCCCGCGAAAGCGCGACCATCGCTGCCGATGCGGCGAGCACGCTCGTCAAGCTGCCGATGCCGGGCGAGCTGCGCAACCGCATCGCGACCATTGACATCGAAGGCGAGAACTCGGCCGGCGGCACGCTCCTCGTCGACGAACGCTGGCGGCGCCGGCCGGTCGGCATCGCCGCCAATCCCAGCCCCGGCAACCAGCCGCTGCTCAGCGACACCTACTATCTGGAGCGCGCGCTCGATCCGTTCACCGAAATCCGCCGCGGCCCCGCCGACGAGCTGCTGAAACGCCAGCTGGCGGTGCTGATCTATGCCGATGCGGGCCCGGATTCAGCGGCCGAAGAGGCGGCGGTGCGCAAGTGGGTCGAGGCCGGCGGCGTGCTGCTCCGCTTCGCGGGACCGCATCTTGTGGAGCAGGAGGATCACCTCTTGCCGGTGCGGCTGCGCCGCGGCGGCCGGACCATCGGCGGCGCCCTCAGCTGGGAGCAGCCGGCCAAGCTCGCACCGTTTCCGCCCGGCAGCCCGTTCGCCGGCCTCGCGATCCCCGATGACGTGACCGTCTCGCGCCAGGTGCTGGCCGAGCCCGACCCCGAGCTCGCCGGCAAGACCTGGGCGCGGCTCGCCGACGGCACGCCGCTCGTCACCGCCGAGAAGCAAGGCAAGGGCTGGATCGTCCTCGTCCACACCACCGCCAACGCCGACTGGTCGAACCTTGCCTTGTCCGGCCTCTTCGTCGAGATGCTGCGGCGCGTCGTGGCGATCAGCGAGGGCGTCGCCGAGACCGGCGATGCCGCGCTGCCGCCGCTCGAGACGCTCGACGGCTACGGCCGGCTGCAGCATGCCGCGCCGATGGCGCAGGCAATCTCGGCGAAGGACATCGCGACCGCGATCGCCTCGCCCCGCCACCCGCCGGGCTTCTACGGCACCGCCGATGCGCGGCGCGCGCTGAACCTCGGGTCGGGCATCACCGAGCTGAGGCCGATCGGTACGCTGCCGGACGGGGTGGTGCGCGAGCCGTTCGCGCGCAAGGTCGAGACCGATCTCCGCCCGCCGCTACTGGTCGCCGCGTTGATCCTCGTGCTGATCGATCTGCTGCTCAGCTACTGGCTGCGCGGCCTGGTGCGACGCCCGAGCGGACGGGCGGCGCGCGGCGCCGCGGCGGTGCTGCTGCTGTTCGCGCTGGCGATGCCCGGCGTCGCGCACGCCGACGACGATTTCGTCATCCGTGCCACCTCCGAGCTGCGCCTCGCCTATGTTCAGACCGGCGACGACGCGGTCGACAGCGAGAGCCGCGACGGGATGACCGGGTTGGCGCGGATCTTGGCGCAGCGCACCGCGGTCGACACCGCCGAGCCGATGGCGATCGACATCGAGCAAGACGAACTGATCTTCTTCCCGCTGCTCTACTGGCCGGTCACCGCCGGCCAGGCGCCGCTGTCGCCGCAGGCCGTCGAGCGCATCAACCGCTATATCGAGACCGGCGGCACGATCCTGTTCGACACCCGCGATGCCGATCAGACGACGCCCGGCCCCTACGGCAGCGGCTCGCAATCGGCCGCCGAGCTCAAATCGCTCGTCGGTGGCGTGAAGATCCCGCCACTGGTGCCGGTGCCGCCTGACCACGTGCTGACCAAGTCGTTCTATCTCCTGCACGAGTTTCCCGGACGCTGGAACAGCGGCCAGGTCTGGGTCGAGCCGGCCGAGGACCGGGTCAATGACGGCGTGTCGAGCGTCATCGTCGGCGGCAACGATTGGGCGGGCGCCTGGGCCATCGACGGCAACGGCCGACCGGAATTTCCC
Source organism: Alphaproteobacteria bacterium (assembly GCA_030039815.1). Lineage (GTDB taxonomy): Bacteria > Pseudomonadota > Alphaproteobacteria > ATCC43930 > CGMCC-115725 > DATARH01. The sequence goes on along the minus strand of JASHUW010000157.1, from coordinate 3,646 downwards.
TGCGTGCCGGGGGGTGAGCGGCAGCGCGAGATGGCCTATCGCTTTGGCATCAACCTGGTGATGTACGTGCTCACCGGCAACTACAAGAGCGACCAGGTGCACGTGCCCGCGATCCTGGAGCGGCTCGGGCAATGAGCTTCAGCGCCTACACCGTCTCCTTCGCGCCGCTGATCCCGTGGGCGGCGATCGCCGCGTTCGCGCTCGTCACCGCGGCGATCCTGGCGCTCGGCGCGTGGCGGCGTGGCCGGGGCCTCATGTGGCGCGGCGCGGCGGTGGCGATCCTGCTGGCGATCCTCGCCAACCCGGCGCTGGTCGAGGAACAGCGCACGCCGCAGCGCGACATCGCCGTCGTCGTCCTCGATGAATCGCCGAGCCAGGACATCGGCGATCGCGCCGCCGCCAGCGCGGCGGCGCTGAAATCCGTCACCGCCGAGCTGGCGAAGGATCACGACCTCGACGTCCGCGTCGTGCGCGCCGGCAAGCCGACCGCGGGCGGCGGCGATGACGGCACAAGGCTGTTCACCGCGCTCAACCGCGAGCTTGCCGATGTGCCGCGCCAGCGCCTTGCCGGGGTGGTGATGATCACCGACGGTGAGGTGCACGATGTGCCGGCCGGCGATGCCAAGGCCGCGGCGGCGCAGCTCGGCGCGCCGCTGCATGTGCTGCTGTCGGGCCATCCCGGCGAGGGCGATCGCCGGCTTGTCGTCAAGCAGGCGCCGAGCTTCGGGTTGGTTGGCAAGAACGTGCCCCTGACCGTCCGGGTCGAGGACCTGCCGGAGCGCAAGGACGCGCCGGAGACCGAGGCCAAGCTTACCTGGCGCAAGGATGGCGGCCCCGTGCATGCCCAGGAGGTGCCGGTCGGCCGCGACGTGCCGCTGACGATCCCGATCGATCATGGCGGGCCCAACGTGGTCGAGCTCGCGGTCGAGCCGGGGCCGCAGGAGCTGACCCTGATCAACAACCGCGCGGCGGTCGTGGTCAACGGGGTGCGCGACCGGCTCAAGGTGCTGCTGGTCTCGGGTGAGCCGCATGCCGGCGAGCGCGTTTGGCGCAACCTCCTCAAATCCGACCCGTCGGTCGATCTGGTGCACTTCACCATCCTGCGGCCGCCCGAGAAGCAGGACGGCACGCCGATCCGCGAGCTGTCGCTGATCGCCTTTCCGATCCGCGAGCTGTTCGACGTCAAACTCGACGAGTTCGACCTCATCATCTTCGACCGCTACAGCCGGCGCGGGGTGGTCCCGCAGGCCTACCTGCAGAACGTCGTCAATTACGTGCGCAACGGCGGCGCGTTGCTCGAGGCGACGGGGCCCAGCTTCGGCACGCCGATGAGCCTCTTCCGCACGCCGCTCGGGGAAATCTTGCCGACCGAGCCGACAGGCAATGTCGAGGAGGAAGGCTTTAAGCCGGAGCTGACCTCGGACGGCTGGCGGCATCCGGTGACCGACGACCTGCCGGGCGCCGGCAAGCCCGGCGGCGAGCCGAGCTGGGGCCGCTGGTTTCGCCAGATCGACGCGCATGTCCATCACGGCACGACGCTGATGACCGGCGATCACGGCGAGCCGCTCCTGGTGCTCGACCGCATCGGCAAGGGCCGCGTCGCCCAGCTGCTGTCGGATCAGATGTGGCTGTGGGCGCGCGGCTTCGAAGGCGGCGGCCCCCAGGCGGAGCTGCTGCGCCGCCTCGCGTATTGGCTGATGAAAGAGCCCGACCTCGAAGAGAATGACCTGCGCGCGTCGATCGACGGCGACCATTTGCTGGTGACCCGCCAGTCGCTCGAACCCAACGACAAACCGGTGACGGTGACCGCGCCCGACGGCACGACCTCGCCCCTGACATTGACGCCGCAGCCGGGCGGCCGCAGCACCGGCGTGCTGACGGTGACGCAAATGGGCCTCTACCGCGTCAGCGACGGCACGCGCACCGCCCTGGCGGCGGCCGGGCCGCTCAACCCGATCGAGTTCGCCGATGTCCGGGCCACGCCCGACAAACTGGCGCCGATCGTTTCGGCGAGCGGCGGCGGCATCTTCTGGATCGCCGACGGCGTCCCGGAAATTCGCCGCGTCGCCGCCGGCCGGGCGACCGCGGGCAGCGGCTGGCTCGGCCTCCGCGAGAACGACGATTACACTGTCGCGGGGTTTACCGAGACGCCGCTCTTGCCGGGCATCGCCGCGCTCCTCCTCGCGATCGGCGCGCTGATCGCCGCCTGGCGACGGGAGGGGCGGTAGAAACCCGCGTCATTGCGTCCTTCGAGGCTTCGCTTCGCGAAGCGCCTCAGGATGAGGTAAGCCTGTGATGCCATGCTCATCCCGATCCTCATCCTGAGGAGACCCGAAGGGTCGTCTCGAAGGACGCAATGACAGACATGCAGCCCCGGCTTGCTTGATCATGTTGAGACAGATCATCGCCCCCATCCACCCCGACGGCTGGAAGTTCGTCGCGATCGGCGTGGTCGCGACGCTGATCCTGTTTCTCTTGTGGAGCCCGGCCGGTTGGCTGGCGCTGATCCTCACCCTGTGGATCGCCTATTTCTTCCGCGATCCGTGGCGCGTCACGCCGCTGCGCGAGGGGCTCGTCATCAGTCCCGCGGATGGCATGGTCGTCTCCATCGCGCCGGCGCCGCCGCCGCCCGAGCTCGACATGGGCGCCGAGCCGGTGACCCGCATCGGCATTTTTCTCAACCTGTTCGACGTGCATGTCGCGCGCGCGCCGTTCGCCGGTTCGCTCGCCGCGCGCCACTACACGCCTGGCCGCTTCATCAATGCGAGCCTCGACAAGGCCAGCGAACACAACGAGCGCCTGGCGCTGCGCCTCAGCGCGCCGGACAGTCCGGATATCGCCTGCGTGCTGATCGCCGGCCTCGTCGCGCGACGCATCGTCTGCCCGCTGATCGCCGGCCAGCGCCTCGGCGCTGGCGAGCGGATCGGCATCATCCGCTTGGGCTCGCGGGTCGACATCTACCTGCCGCCGCCGTATGTGCCGCTGGTCGTCGTCGGCCAGCGCATGGTCGGCGGCGAGACCGTGCTCGCCGACCGCGATGCGCGCGAGCCGCCACGCGAAGGGTTCAGCCACTAATCCCGACCGGCCGCCAAAAAAGCGCACGCAATTACGATTCTGATATTGACATTACCGTACGACACCCCCATCTGCCGGATTCGACAGCTGAGCGCGGCGAATGGGATTTGGCGTTGTGTGGTGCTGTCGTCGGAAGCGGAGCCCTTCATCATCAGGAGGGCCGCACCTCCTGTTATTTCGGCCGATAACAGGTGGATATCAGGAGGTGCACCTCCTGATAATGTCGAACATGGTGTAGAGTGTCGGGCATGAGAACCATTCGAGCCAAGACGGCGTCGCCGCGCGTGCGGGTGCGCCGGCCGAAAATGCGGAGGATGCGGGTGCGCCGCATCCCGGAGCGCTCGGTCAACCGCATGGTGCCCAACATCCTGACGCTGTTGGCGCTGTGCGCCGGGATGACGGCGGTGCGTTTCGCGCTCAACGACAATTTCCAGGGCGCGGTCTATGCGATCATCGTCGCCGGCGTGCTCGACGGGCTCGACGGCCGGGTGGCGCGCCTCCTGAAGGCGACATCGCATTTTGGCGCCGAGCTCGATTCGCTGTCGGATTTCGTCAGCTTCGGCGTCGCGCC